>CAJXDX010000028.1 GCA_913052275.1 uncultured Pseudomonadota bacterium
TATGCTGGAGGAGGTTTTGGAAGAAAGAATAAAACCGACTTTTTAGAGCAGGCAGTCATTATCTCAATGACACTTAAAAAACCTGTTCAGGTCATGTGGTCACGCGAAGAGGATATGCAACACGACTTTTATCACCCAGCTAGTAAAAGTCGATTCCAAATCAGTCTTGGCGATGATGGAATGCCTTTACAATGGGATAACCAATATGCTGCATCCTCTCAAATGGCTCAGGATTATAAATTTTTGAAATGGATGGACATCAATTTAATTTCTTATTTCAGTACTGCCCATTCAGATTATTTAATTCCAAAAATATTTCCTACGGTAATGGGATATGATTGGGATATAAAGCCGCATTACGATATTAAAGGTGTAGATTTCAAATCTTCGATTGTAGAAGGAGGTATTCCTCTTGGATTTTGGCGTGGATGGATGTTTCAAAATACTTTTTTTCTCGAAAGTGCTATAGATGAGTCCGCCCATATTGCGGGGGAAGACCCATTCGATTATCGAAAAAAATTGCTCAGGAAAAGCCCCAGACACAAAAAAGTTTTAGAGCGAGTTGCAGAAGAATCTAAATGGAGCGGGCCTATTGCTGATGGTCACGGCAGAGGTATTGCAATTTGCGACTTTGCAGGAAGTATATTGGCTGAAGTAGCTGAAGTTTCAGTAAATAAACGTGGTAAACTGGTTGTTCATCGCGTGGATTGCGTTATTGATCTTGGAAGATACGTAAATCCTGACATTGTAAAATCTCAGGTTGAAGGATGTGTCATTACCGGAATTTCAATTGTAACAAAAGAGGAGATTACTATAGAAAATGGAAGGGTAGAACAAAGCAACTTCGACGATTACAAAATTATTAAACTAAAGGACACTCCTGAAATTAACGTAACAATTATTGATAGTGAATTCAAACCCACCGGTGCAGATGCTGGTCTGGCTCCTACTCTACCTGCAATAACCAACGCAATTTTCGCCGCTACGGGCAAGCGGATACGCAAACTACCAATTGGCAAACAAAAATTGGTGTGAATATTTTTCAGATCACCATTTCTCTCTACCGATTGTCAATGTTCTTGTTCCTCTTAGTCTATCTGTGCACTGGAGGACTATACTGTTCCTCGTCACGTCATGATCCCCCATTGAAAAGTTAACATGCCGAGACTTAGCAGCAAAACAGCAATAGTAACGGGCGGCAGCAGGGGGATCGGGAGAGCCATTATTGAAGCATTCGTGGAGGAAGGTGCTTCTGTTCTCACATGCGGACGAGGCAATGACCCGGGAAACTTTCCATCCGGAGTTACATGGCAAACTGCGGATGTAAGCAGTTCAGAATCATCAAAAAACATCAGCAGAACTGCGAAGGAACAATTTGGAAAGATTGATATCCTGGTGAATAACGCAGGCATTCAAATTGAAAAGACAGTTGCTGACACAAGCGATGAAGACTGGGATTACCTGATGGGCGTCAATGCCCGGGGCGTGTTCATGATGTGCCGGGAAATTATTAAACTGATGGAGAACCAGGGCGGTGGATCAATCATCAATATCAGCTCAATCAGCGCTCTTCATGCGGATACTTCAATGGCTCTTTACAATGCGTCGAAGGCTTTTGTCAACGGACTGACGCGCTCCATTGCTGTGGATCATGGTCAGAAGGGAATCCGATGCAACGCTATATGCCCTGGATGGATCATGACAGAAATGGCAGATGAGGGCTTTGCCATGGCTGAAAACCCCGAAGCTGCTAAAGCTGACGCTTTATTACGTCACCCTGCAGGGCGCTTCGGACAGCCCGGGGATATTGCACGTGCTGCGGTATGGCTTGCTTCCGATGATGCAGAATTCATTACCGGACAGACGCTTACTGTGGATGGAGGACTTGTAGCGGCTTCCCCCTTGCAGCCGACCTTGTTTTGAGTAGCCGGTACAAGTACCTCATTTTTTTTCACTGAACTAATTCTGGATGCAGGCATAAGGTCAAATGCCGTCTCTCTGCCTGCGGCAACAAACACTTTTCCTGTGTATTGTGATAGGTTTAGTTGCCAGGTCAAGTACTGTCAGACCAAATCCTTCCTGCGGATGGGCAGCCGCCGCACACGTTTGCCCGTGGCTGCAAAGACAGCATTTGCTACCGCCGGACCGATCAGTGGAGTTCCTGCTTCGCCCAGACCTCCCGGTGCCTCGTGGTTCTCCATGAGATGTACGTTTATCTCCGGAGTGTCTTTGAGCTTAAGCATAGGGTAATCGTCAAAGTTGCTCTGCACGACCTGGCCGCCCTGCACGTTGATCTCGCCCTTTAGCGCTGCGGTCAAACCGTAGAGGATTCCACCTTCCAACTGCTGCTTGGCGATATGCGAATTGAAAACCTGCCCACAATCGGCAACACAAGTTATTTTGTGAACCTTTATCTTGCCACGCTTACTCACAGACACCTCGACCACCTGCGCCTGAAAAGTTTCGAGGTAGTGCGTGAAGCTAATTCCTTGAAACAAACCCGCTGGTGCTTTACCCCAATTAGAGAGTTCTGCGACTCGATCCAACACGAACAGCGCTCGTGGTCGATCGATCAATAATCCCCGGCGGAACTCATATGAATCCCTGCCTCCTGCATAAGCAACTTCATCTAGTGCACTCTCAAGTGCAAAAGAATTGTGGGAGGCCCCAGTAGAGCGCCAAAAACCGAAATTAATTGGAATTTTTGAGGGAACATAATCTACATGCAGGTTCGGAATGGCATAAGTGTTTGGCAAAGCAAAAGGGTCGAACATACTTACAGCGGCAACAAAATCATAGCCATTCTCGTCAATCCAAGCAGGAAAGAAAAAACCAAGGGCTTTTGCAAAATGAAGGGTACATGAGGGCCCGACCATTTTGGCCATCAACCCTTCAATTTTTCCTTTGGCGTTCAGGCCAAAACGCATTCGTACCAGAAAAGGTGGGCGATAAAAATCATGACGTGTGTCTTCCTCTCGAGACCAAATAATTTTAACAGGCTTTCCTAGTATCTTGGAGGCCACCAATGGAGCAACGAGATAATCAATGTCAACCTTTCGTCCAAAGCCTCCTCCAAGGTAAGTTGTGTGAATACGAATTTTTTCTGGGGGCAGTTCGGTAACCCCCATAGCCACCATCATAGCGCCGTCTTGGAGTTGAGTTGGAGCCCAGACTTCACAACGATCAGGAGTAACACTGGCGGTAGCAGAAAGCGGTTCCATTGCAGCATGCGCCTGAAGTGGAACTTCATACTCCATTTCAAGCACCTGACTGGCATTACTCATTGCATCAGCAGGATCTCCTACATGGGCCGCAGGCACTCCAGGTTTTGAGAGGTCATCTCTCAATATTTGAGAAATGCTATCATCATTAAAGTCTGGATGTCCCCCTGCCCCCTTAAGGATTAAAGCCTTCGCCCCATTCATAGCAGCCCAGGTGGAATCAGCGACAACGACTGCATGATCCTCCAGCGGGATCACGGAAATCACTCCTGGAACTGCCTTGGCCCTAACGTCATCAACTTTCGTGATCTTATCTCCGCAGACAGGACAGTGCTTGACAGTGCCATAAAGCATCCCAGGCAAGTCAACATCAGTACCGAAGCGAGCCGTGCCGTTGACCTTCCCAGGAGTGTCCCAGCGGGGAACAGGTTTGCCCAAAAGCCGGAACTGCTCCGGAGATTTCAGTACCAGATTATCCGGAGGTGTCAGCCGTGAGGCGGATTGAGCTAGTTCACCATAACCCAACCTGCGTCCGCTGCTGGAGTGTTCAACGCGTCCATTCTCTGCGATGCACTCGGCCACGGGAACGCTCCAATGCAGGGCGGCAGCACTGCGCAGCAATTCTCTTGCGGTTGCTCCCAACTTACGGAAGGGTTGATGCCAAGATTGTATTGAACAACTCCCTCCCGTTGTTTGAAAGTTAAACTTGGGAGCCAATTCTCTGAGATATATATTCTTGAAATCCGGATGGTGGAGGGTTTCAATGTGGCGAATCTGGGCCATCTCCACCTCCAGTTCCTCGGCCACCAGCATGGCCAGCGTGGTGTGAGTACCCTGGCCCATCTCCGAGCTTGGTACGCCTAGGTGGATGCCTCCGTCCGAGGCAATGTGCAGATAGGGTGGCAGTGCTGATTCAGTTTCCGCTGTTGCTAGTTTAGTGAATCCGGAAAAGCCTAGGGCCAGTCCTCCACCAGCAAGTGCGGAGTTTTTCAAGAAGTCACGTCGTTTGAGTTGGACAATGTTTATGCTCCCTCCTTGATTTGCGCAGCGCGGTGGATGGCGGCACGAACCTGGTTGTAAGTACCGCAGCGGCAGATGTTGGAGATCGTCCGGTCAATGTCCCGGTCAGAGGGCTTCGGGTTTCGCTCCAGCAGGGCGGCGGTTGCCATGATCATTCCTGTCTGGCAGTAACCGCACTGGGGTACATCCACCTCGGTCCAGGCCTGCTGTACCGGATGGCTACTATGCGCAGAAAGCCCCTCTATGGTTGTTACAGACTTGCCTGCTACTTCTCCCACTGTGATTCCGCAGGAGCGAACGGCTCGCCCGTTGAGATGGACGGTGCAGGCCCCGCACTGCTCGATGCCACAACCATATTTTGTACCGTGGAGCTTAAGGCTGTCCCGCAGGGCCCAGAGCAGGGGAGTGTCTGCGGGGACATCAACCTGATACATCTTGCGGTTTATTTCCAGTGTGGCCATTTTTTTTACAAGTTTATTTTTTGGAACATAAAAATAGTTTTATAAAAAATTGAAAATTAATTATTCACTTAAAGTTGTCAAGTTTCTTTTCCCATTCAGGCATTTCAATCTGTGGAACTTTCCCTTCTACGCCTTCTTCGTGAGAGGTCAAAGCTGATGCTGTCCTGGCAGGCTGATGCTCCCCGGCAGGTCCTGAAACAAGTTGTCCTGCTGTTATTCTGGAAGAACTTTCGTCATGAGCGCTCTGTTTTGAAGAAAACCTCTGCCTGAGACGTTCAGTTTCAACAGCCATATTCTGGCTGGCAGAGGCATTCTGCTCTACCATTAACGAATTTTCCTGGGTCATCTTATCCATTTCAGCAATTGCTTCATTAACCTGACTAATACCGCTTGCATGTTCAGTGGATGCTACCTCAATATTTTCCATCATTTCAGAAAAATTAATCACGGCCTTAAGTATTTCTTCCATGCTTTGATTACTTTTGTCTTTCAAAGTCTGCAGCATCTCTTCAGTTTCTTTCTGCATATTGTTTAAAGCCTGATCACTTCCCTCAACAATTTCCCTGCCGTTTTGTATGCTCTGCAATTCAAGTTCGACCAGTTTCCCAATTTCCGATGAAGCTTTAGAGGAACGGTGAGCAAGTTTACGTACCTCTGTTGCAACAACCGCGAATCCTTTGCCGTGTTCACCTGCACGCGCTGCTTCCACCGAAGCGTTGAGGGCGAGCAGATTTGTCTGGAAGGCTATATCGTTGATCAGGGTTATGATGCCTGATATTTTTACTGAGCTCTCTGAAATTGCGGCCATAGCATCAACTACACTGGTGTTTGCGGTCTGTAGCTTAGACAAAGTGCGTTCGTTGGTTTCAATTGTACGTATAACAGTTTCCTGCAGTTCAATGCGACCTGAATCAACCGTTTCACGTGCAGAGCGTACCAGTGTTGAAGCACTCTTAGCGTCTTCGGCGTTGCTTAGGACTATGCTGGACATCTGTTCCATAGAAGATGCGGTTTCCTCGAGAGAAGAACTCTGGCGCTGTGTTCGATCCGCGAGTTTCCTGTTAGCATTGGCAATTTCCCTGGACTCGCGGTCAATCATCAACACCATTTCTCCAACAGGCTTTGTTATAAAGTAATGAAGGATAAATATGATAAAAATACCTCCTATCACCAGAGAAGCAATGGTGAAGATCAAGGCAGTGTTGATAAGTTCCCAGCTTAGTGCAGTCAGTCCGTGTTTGCTCCAGGCCACTCCTATAAATCCGCCAATTTCATTTCCTGCCAGAAATGCAGGTTTCAGTAAAACTACATTTTGATGGGAGTCCTGCGTGATTGCATTTCCTCGGTTAAGCTGATTAAGATTTTTCATAATCATGCTGTTCAGGTCAGGAATCTGATCAGCATTAAGTTTTTCATAGATCTTATTGCCTTCAAGGTCATATGCCCGCAGCAGCAGCAAATTCTCTTCTGCTGTAGAAATGAAGGCCTTTACTTTTTTGCCGATAATGCGGCCATCACCAAGATGAAGCGCAGGTGCCATTTCATTGGCCATCAGAGCAGTCAGACGATCATGACGTTGAACGAACTGATGTTCAGCAAAATTACTGTGCATTCGTATCAGCACGTAGGACATGGCAGACAGGATAAGAATCCCGCCTATTATAAATACCAGCATAAGCTGACTACTGATGGTTAAGCGTTTAAAAAACATGGTAAACCTTCATTCAACTGTTACAGAAATGACCTCCGACATCACGGGAGGATCGTGAGGGATATGGGAATAATCACCGAGAACTGCTTGCAAAGTGTGCTTCCCCGGTGGAAGTTTAATTGTTATTTCAGTTTGCCCCTTATGCAGATGCAGCTGTTTTTTGCTGATGGCTTTATTCTCATTTGGGGGAGGTGCGTTTATTATCAGGTGATGGTGTCCGGTATCAGGCCAGTCTGCCAGAGCAGGAGCAATACCCATTTCACCAGTCAGGCCAAACTGAACCAGAAATGGACTTTTCAGCATCTGTCCATCTTTTATATTTATAAAATATATCTTTGTTCCCGGAACTGAGGGTGTATCCCCTGCATAAATGACAGAGACCCCAATTAACAAACAAAGACTTTTTATTGTAAAATATTTTATTAGAGATTTGATTAATGAATCTGGCATAAATAAATCCTTTTTAAAGTTTTAATTCAATTTCAAACAAACATAAATAACCTGTCCCGTCGAAAAAGTTTTGGCAATTATTAGCCGACCATATCAATGAAACCGTTACTTTAATATCGTATTTTTTTTAACCTGCTGACCACTTGTTTTTCTAAATAACCTAAGATGCCCTATAATCATAATTGAGCTGAAAAACAATACGAACAATAAAAGGCATATTCAACTTAGTTCAATTAAGCGCTTTGAAATTTCTTCGAGATTAAGGACCTCATCCACCGCTCCATTTTCCACAGCTTTGCGCGGCATACCATATACCACACACGACTCTTCGTCCTGTGCTAAAGTGTGAGATCCCGCTTCATGAATTTCAACCAATCCTTTTGCTCCATCATCTCCCATGCCAGTAAGGATCACTCCGATTGAATTTGATCCAGCCAGGTTGGCAACTGAACGAAAGAGGACATCAACTGAAGGACGATGCCTGTTCACAAGCTCACCGTTGTTCATGGTGACTGAGTATCCATTTCCATCAAGCTTGAGCATCATATGCTGATCTCCCGGTGAAACCAGCACCTTTCCACGCTCTACCTTTTCACCTTCACCTGCTTCGCGAACGTTCAAACGGCAATCCTTATCCAGGCTTTCTGAAAAAGACTTTGTGAATGCCTTGGGCATGTGCTGCACAACTACAATACCCGGCATATCTGCAGGCAGGGGAGTAAGGAGTTCTCTTAATGCCACAGTTCCTCCTGTTGAGGCGCCTATGGCAATCAATGATTCCTGTCCTTTATTTTTAGAAACGGAGGACCTTGCAGGAAGAATTGCGTCAGCGCTGAGTTTTTTTTGCGGTGTCAGGTAACGTTGGCGTGCTGTCTTCAACTTGGCCTGGGCAGCAGCTTTAATTTTATCGCAGATCTGGATGGAAATTTCTTCAAGTCCTTCCCTGACATCCAGTTTTGGTTTTTCCACAATATCCACCGCACCAAGTTCAAGACTGCGCAGCGCTTCCTGACTGCCTTTAGTAGTCAAGGCACTGACCATGACCACAGGCATGGGATTTGATTTCATCAGCCGCTCAAGAAATGTAAGACCGTCCATCCGCGGCATCTGTACATCAAGACTGAGAACGTCAGGTTTCAGTTCACCAAGTTTCTTAAGTGCAATCAGCGCGTCCGGAGCCGTGCCTACTACTTCAAGTTCCGGATCAGAAGAGTAGATCTCCTTGAGTGTTTGCCTGACCACAGCCGAATCATCGATGATCAGAACCTTGTATGGAGGTACAGGTTTTTCAGCCATTTTCAGTGTCCATCAATGATTCGAATTGAGATTTCGAGAGCAGGTGGTCAATATCCATCAGTATCACCATCTCATCCTTTGTTTTGGCAACTCCCTTAATGAACTTTGTATCCACTTGTACTGCCATTTCTGTAGTTTCCTGAATATCCTCCTCCTTGACGAAAATCACGTCTGCCACCGAATCAACGATTAAACCGATATTTTTTTCTTCAACCTGAACGATGATGATTACTGAATACTCGTGCAGTTCCTCACTGGCCATTCCGAATTTTTTTCGCAAGTCCATTACAGGAATAACCAGCCCACGCAGATTGAACATACCAACTATGAAATCAGGCATACCAGGTATTTGAGTCAGCCCTTCAGGGTAGCTGATCAATTCACGAACAGCCAGAATATCCAGTCCGTACTTTTCTTCACCGAGTATGAAAGTTATGAGCTGAGCTCCTTCATTATGAGTTAATTCAAGGTTCATCTCTTCCATCTCTTCATCAGAAAGATTCACACTTCCCATAAAGTTATTGTTCATACCATTTCCCATTCTTCGCTCCGGAATCTTTGTTTAGTTTAAAAGGCTGGGAACATCAAGGATAAACGACACTCTTCCATCTCCCAGTATGGTTGCTCCGGCAATTCCGGGAATTTGAATGAAGTTATCTTCCAGGCTCTTGATGACCACGGGCCTCTGATCCACAATTTCATCAACCAAAAGACACTGTTTTCGGTTGGCATGCTGCACCACCAATACCAGGCCCTCGGTCGGTTCCTCGAAACGAGGTTTTAGACTGAGGCGTTCATGAAGCCTCAGCAGGGGGATAAATTCTCCACGAATTTCCACCAGTTCACCCTTGCGCTTTAATTTTTTAACCTGCTTTGGAAGTGGCCTGATTGCCTCGTTGACAGATAACAGCGGAACTGTGAAAACCTGGCTGCCGACTTCGATCATCATACCTTCAATAATTGCCAGTGTCAGTGGAAGCTTCAGCTTGACATTAGTCCCTTTTCCAAGCGTGCTGCTGATCTCTATTGTTCCAAGCAGTGCTTCAATATCCCGTTTAACGGAATCCATGCCTACTCCACGCCCTGAAACATCTGAAACTTCGGTTGCTGTGGTAAAACCTGGCAAAAAAAGCATCTGGTATATTTCCAGCTCAGTAAGCTCGTCTGATGGGCTTATCAGTTCTTTACTCACGGCTGAATCAAAGACCGCCTTTGGATCGATCCCTCCTCCATCGTCCTCAATTTCAACGATAACATATCCTTCCTGCTGAGAAGCTTTGAGCAAAATGGTCCCAGTTGAATCCTTGCCGTTTTTCTTACGTGTTTCAGGATCCTCAATGCCATGATCCATTGAATTTCTTACAAGATGAACCAGCGGTCCATGCAATTGTTCTGTAACAGTTTTATCAAGTTCTGTTTCTCCTCCTTCAATTTCCAGGTTAATTTTCTTTTTGTTGCGATTCGCGAAATCTCGCACAGTACGACGCATAGGGGTAAAGATACTTCCGACAGGTATCATGCGTACCTGAAGAATCTGATCCTGCAGTTCTCTGACAGACTTCTCGTTATCCTCAACAAACTGGGAGAGCATCTCTCCAAGGCTTTCATCCACTGACATGATCTGGCCACTGAGCTGATGCAGACGAGACTGATTGATTACAGTTTCACCAACAAGGTTTTGCAGCTTGTCCAGTTTCTCAACTGCAACACGAATTGACTGAACTGTCTGAAATACCGGCTCATTCTGAGGAGTTTTGGAAGGAGATTTTGCCGGGATTTCGGACTGTTCAACAGTCTTCTTCATTTCCCCAGTCTTATTTATCTCTTCGGATGCCTTTGCCTGCTCAGCCTGAGGCTTTTCTTCAGTTTTTTCTAAAGCTTTTTCTTCAAATGGTTCTGTTCCGTCTTCAGTTTTAATTTGCTTTTCAGTGGGGCCATCAGCAGAAGAATGAGTAGCCTGCTGCCTAGAGACTAATCCTGTTGAAGCAAGTCCAGGATCCTCAGGTGGTGCTTCAACAGGTTCATAATTTACATCAGCATTATCTCCCTGATAGAAAACCAAAATATTTTCCAGTTCTTCCGCAGACTTGCCTGTAACAAGTTTCCCACTCCACCAGAGATGAAGTTCCTCCGGCTCTAGGCTCTTTAATTCCGGGACAGTGTTGAGGTGAGGAAAAAGTGTTAAATCACCGATTTCATTTAGTTCATTTATCAGCAGAAGCGGATCTGAACCGTTGCGAAGCATCTCACTGCTGAATTTCAGATTAAGAAGATACCCTTTTTCGTCTTCCTCTTCATCATCCCATGCAGACTGTTCTTCACTTTTTGGTGCCGCTGTTTCTTGGTCTTGTACTGAATCTTCTGCAGATGCCTGGTCTTGCTGAGGTTTCTGTTCTGATTTTTGCTGGTCAGAAGCACCAGCAGCAGGAGTTTCATCTGATTCAAACACTCCAATCTGCTTCAGGGTACGATCAATCAGTTCCTGATTCAAATCTCCTGTTCCGCGAATCCTGTCCATGAAGGAATTCAGCCCATCAAGAGCATCCAGCAACAAAGTAGCCATTTCCGGTGTACATATAATTTCTCCGGACCTTACCCTGTCGAGCAGGTTTTCAAACTTATGTGCGTAATCAGCCAGTTCTGTCTGCATCACCATCCCTGCCC
Organism: uncultured Pseudomonadota bacterium; assembly: GCA_913052275.1. Classification (GTDB taxonomy): domain Bacteria; phylum SAR324; class SAR324; order SAR324; family NAC60-12; genus Arctic96AD-7. Next base: position 10,824 of record CAJXDX010000028.1, read on the forward strand.
CGCCCTTGATGGTATGCATATTTCGGAAAATTCGATCTACCAGGGATTTTTTCTTGGGCTGGCCTTCCAGCTGAAGAATCCCCTGCTCCAGATCCTGAAGAATCTCATCAACTTCTTCAACAAATTCTTTAAGGACAGGACTTTCCATTTCAGCTTCTTATTGATATATGTTTATTCTGCACTGTTGCGGGCATTGTTATTTTATTTCAAAAATCTGTTCACCAGTCCAGCTCTTAGGAGGAGGCGTCTTCTGATATACTTTACAACGTTCCATAAATATTTCCGCAGCTCCATCATCAGGACATTCCTTCAGACATGATTTGAATTTTGTGATTGCCTTGCTCCATTTCTGCTCTCGGTAGTTCTTTAAGCCGTCAGTATATTTATCAAGATTTTTAAGCTTTTTTTCACGAATATGATCGGGATCACTGTTGCAGACCTCATAAATTGTAACAGGATGCTCCCTACCCTTTACCCGAACCAGGTCAATTTCACGGAACTCCATTTGGTTATCTGAAGCAAGAAATTCATAAGTTGAATGGGAAACTAAGATTTTGCTTCGGTAGATCTTTGTAAGTCCCTCCAGTCGTGCTGCAAGGTTGACAGAATCCCCGGTAACAGTTGAATCCATGCGGTCTTCTGATCCTACAGTACCTATGATTACCGGACCACTGTGAATTCCTATTCCTACTCTGAGTGGAGAATGGAGTGCATTATCCTTTTCCTGGTTGAACAAATCCACCTGCTGCTGCATCTCAATTGCTGCCTGTACAGTGTTATTTGCTTCAACTGCATTTGACTTACCAGGCAGGCTGAATAATGCCATGATGGCATCTCCAATGAACTTGTCTACAAAACCATGGTAGCTGGCAATGGGAATATTCATTCGTTTGAGATAATCATTCAGAAAATCTACAAGTTCCTGTGGAGAGAGTTTTTCTGACATGTTTGTAAATGACCTGATATCACAGAACATAATGCTGATAAAATCAGATTCTGCCATGCCGAATTTAAGGTTTTCAAGACCTTCCGGGGCAATTCTGCGGATAAATTCCTTGGGTACAAATTTCTCGAAAATACTGGTGTACTTTACTGCAGCTTCGGTCTCAGCAAGACGCATTTTTGTTTCCTTCAACTCTTCATATGCATGCTGCTGGTGAATCAGTGCCTGCTCCAGGTCCTTGTTAAGCCGTTGAGTTTCATCTTCAGCCTGCTTAATCCTGACCAGTACCTTTACCCTGGCAGCAAGTTCATCAGGGTCAAAGGGTTTTGGCAGGTAGTCATCTGCACCCAGTTCTGCCAGGCCAAGCACCAACTGACGAATGTCGCTCTGCGCGGTCAGAAAGAGTACCGGTATTCTTTGCCATTGAGTATCCTTTTTTAAGATCCTGATGCACTCATCACCGCTCATATTCGGCATATTCCTGTCCAGCACAATCACGTCAGGAAGCTCCTGAGGCGGGCATCCGGAGAGCCACTGCAAGGCCTCAATTCCATCTCCCTTTTCTACCAGACTGTAGTTTTCTTTAGTCTGTTCCAATGTTCTTCTAACCTGTGTCCTAATGGTTCTGGAATCATCGACAAACATAACCCGTGCAGACATGATTCCTCAGGCTATTTCATTATTTTCAAATATCTGCTGCAAACCAGTGATTTGCAGAGCTTCCCTGACAGGGTCTGACATTAAGGCAATACTGAAAGATTTTCCCCTGGCCAGAGCACTGTTCCTGCATGACGCCAGCAGCTGGATTCCGGCAGTATCGATAGACTCAACATTGGATAAATCAATCTGAATGCTGTTGCGGTCAGATTCCACCAGCTCACCCAGGGACTTAACCAATGGCTCCAGTTCCTGAATGAGGCAGTTCCCCTTCACAGTTAGTCCTGTTCCTTCCAGTAGAGTCTCCATTAATTTTTACGATATATGCAGTATGAGAGTTTTTGCATTCCATTCAAACGATAACCTGATTCTGTAATACCAAGCACCAGCCAGCCTTGGTCATCCAGATGATTCACCAGTTTATTAAGCAGCTGTTCCCTCCTCTCAGGATCAAGGTAATATAGAACATTTCTGCAGAAAATAAGCTGAAATTTTGTTGCAATAGGATATTCAGAAGCCATCAGATTGAAATGACGAAACTGGATCAATTTCCGGATGTTTGACCTGATGCTGAGCACATCATTATTTTTATCTGAATCTGAATCTGATACAAAATAACGTTTTCTTAACACTTCAGGTACAGGGCTGATCTGTTCAGTTGTATAATTCCCTTTTACAGCAGAATCAAGCACCTCCGTATTGACATCCGATGCAAGAATCCGTAATCCTCCTTCCGATATTAACTTGGTTCCAAGGAAATCATGAGCTTCCATTGCCATATTGAATGCCTCCTCACCGCGTGCACAACCGGCACTCCAGAAACGAAGCTTCAAATGTTTGCGTATCATTCGTTCTTTAAGTTCCGGTAATATTTCGCTACGAAGGAATTCGAAATGCTGTTTCTCCCTGTAAAATCCGCTTTTAGTAGTGGTGACTGCATTATAAAGAAACTGCAGTTCACTTCGGTTTTTCTCGCTTTGTAAGAAATCATAGTAATTCTGAAAAGTCTGTAGCTGATGATATTGCAACCTTCGATGAACCCGTGCATGGAGGAGGTATATCTTTTCCTTCCCCCATATCAGTCCAAGTTCTTTGAGAATAAGTTCCCTGAAAAGATCGAACTCTTTTTCCGTGGGTTGTATTACATTGAACGGTTTTACTGCAGGTGAGAAATCAAAATTTTTTTCAGGCATATTTGTAAGATGCATCCAAGATAATATTTGATTAGACTTTGATGATTATTTAAAGTCCGGTAGTGTTTTGTTTTCCAATCCTTCAGGAGGATCCTGCATATCATCGATCTCTGTGTATTCAGGAATTTGTTCAACTTTCCCATGCCTTAGCTTCAGCTTATCCTTCTCAATTTTTTCAGTACTGTTTTCAATCGCACTGGACTGATCCTCATCAACCTTGAATTCATCGATCAGAGCCTGTAGTTGAGCTGCTTCCTGAGCCATATGCTGACTGGCGGCAGAATTCTGTTCAACAAGAGCTGAATTCTCCTGAGTGATACGGTCCATATCCGAAATTGTCTTGTTGATCTGAGCTACTCCTTCAGCCTGTTCCTGGGATGCAACCTTTATATTTTCCATCATCTCGGATACTTCCTTGACTGACTTAAGGATTTCATCGAGATTCGAATCACTTTCAGATTTAAGCTTGTTGAGCATTGTTTCAATTTTAGATTCCATTTCATCCATACCCTGTTCACCTTCCTTTACGAGATTTTGTCCTGAATTGATGAATTCAAGGCTGGTTTGAATCAATTCTCCAATTTCCTTGGAGGCTTTAGCGGAACGATGAGCAAGTTTTCTCACTTCAGAGGCTACCACGGCGAAACCCTTGCCATGCTCCCCCGCACGTGCCGCTTCAACAGATGCATTCAGGGCAAGCAGGTTGGTCTGAAAGGCTATATCGTTCATCAAAGTGATGATGCCCTCAATTTTCTTAGAGCTCTCCATAATCTCCTCCATTGCTTTAACCACACTCTTATTGGTGTTTTGAAGATCTTGCAGCATTTCCTGGTTAATTTCGATGGAATCATTTACCGTATCAAGCAGCTGGGTTCTGCTATCAACCACTGTTTGCTGTGCTTTCTGAGTGATTTCATTCGCGTTTTTCGCGTCTTCAGCGCTGTTCTGAACAATACTGTTAATCTCTTCCATTGAGGTAGCAGTTTCTTCAAGCGAAGCGCTTTGCTGTGTGGTACGGGAAGAAAGGTCCTGATTTCCGGCAGCTATTTCTTTAGATGAAACTGCCATATTTAGTGCGTGTGTTTTTATGTCTATTACCAGATTGTTTAGCCGCGCTAAAAACATATTAAACCATGATGACAGCTCGCTTAATTCGTCCTTACCTTTAACCTCAATTCTCTTCGTCAGATCACTTTGTCCCTGAGCAATATCCATGGATGTAACAACAAGTTCATTTACAGGTCGCGTTATTAATCTGCTAATTATTATTCCAATAAACAGAATGATCAGCAGGCCGACTAAAGAAATAACCAGTACTATAGTAATAAAGTTTCCTGCATTATTTTTTACAATTTGATTAACTTTATCCAAATCATGATTAATTAAAGCATTAATGTCA
>CAJXDX010000029.1 GCA_913052275.1 uncultured Pseudomonadota bacterium
CATGCTTATTTTTGGGTAAAGTATGTACCAAAAATTATTTTGAATTACTTCCAGTTTTTGACCCGATTGTGTTTCGTAAGAAAGTGAATCTGTATGATCGATTATTGAGATTTGACGTTCATATTCCAAAGCCTGTTCTTCCCAGAAATAACCCAAGTTGGTCCCAATTCCGTTTGCTGTTCCATCCGAATCAGAAACGGTCACATCATCTGAAACTTGAAGACGTACATTCCTGAATCCCACACCAAAATAAAATCCCTTCAATTCAGAAGAACTGCCTGAGAAAAAAAAATCAGGCTCAGGTTTTGCGACACGCGACTCAAAACCACGCTGGTCTGATTTGCCGGTCTCAGCTGATAAAAATTCTTCTGCAAGTATTTTTGCAGAAAAACAAAAAGAAATAGTCAGCATCAGCAAAATACAAATGCATTTGTTTATATAATGGAAAATATTTTTGTTGAAAAATGCACTTAGAAAATTTTTTTCCATAAGACTATTCCAGATCGGGCAGAATTTGCTCCGGAATATCAACCCCTCCCAGGTTGATGTATGCATAAAGAGTCCGGTCGATGTATTCTTTTTCCCGTCCGCTGCTAGTTGTTGTTTTATCTACATTTTCTGTCAAGGCCAGCCGTATGTTCCAGCAGTCAGGTTTGTATTCCAGACTAAAAACACTGGATGTAAGACGACGCCTGAATGTGTAGCTGTCTGCATCCAGGTTTACTGTACCAGCAACTCCAAAAGCCAGTTCATCACTGGTTGCAAAATTGTTACTGAAACTGAAAGTGTTTGCAGCAGCAACATCTTTACCAAAAGGGGTTTGGTATGCTTCTTCATTATTTCGGAAATGAACTGATGCTTTGTTGTGTTTACTCACGCCGACGCTCATGTCAGCAGAATATTCAACTACTCGGCTTTTTTGGTGATGATAGCGGTTAAATATGCTGATGGAAAAATCCGTCCCCGGAGTTACTTTCAGGATGGTACGTAAAGGTAAAAGAGGCTGTCCCGGTTCCGTTTCATTTCCTTTAACTGCAGGACCGATCGGTTGAAAATATGGATTTTTTTTTAAGTTGTCATAATGCTGGATGAAGTTCAGGCTTGCCACGGAACTGCTTTTTCCTTCACGAATTTGACCGCGTACCTGCTTATTCTGCAGCGGGACAACTCCTTTCTCTGCATAAGCAAGAATACTTTCTCTTTGCCGGGCACTTAATTCTGTTCCAAACAGATTCTCCAGCTGTCTGACAAATAGTTGCATTGACGCAAATTCCTGGTCTTGAATTAATTCCAATTTTCGAAACAGTGCCGGGTCCATTTGATCCCTCCGCATTCTGTCCAAAGCAAGAGAAGTTAATTTTACGCTTCTTTCAAAGTAGCGCCGTTTGGCAAGCAAAATGTTTTCCAGCCTAAGCGTGGCTAATCTCCTTGCTGATACACCTCCACCAAAAGGCACTCCGGAATCAGATTGTTGCGGCACATCCTCAATGTAATTGTATTGAATACGCGGTGTTACCAAATGTTTGAATCGAGTGAAAGTTCCGGTTTCATTTTTAAATATTCTGGAAAAGACTGTGTTAAATTCTATTTCACTATCTAAAATTTCAAAGCCGTATTCATCCTCACTTCCGGGCACATTTGGATCACGAACTTTGTAGCGTGAAAACTGCTTCCCAATTTTAATGCTGCCGTCAAAATGGTTAAAAACCGGGAAATTTAAATTCAATCTGGGAGTGGCTGCGGCACCTTCGCCGTTGTATCCCTGTACCCTGTAGTATCGGACAACAGATCCGCTAATTTCCGGAGACAATGCTGCTCTGCCGGAACGCCAGAATGTGTCCCTGAATTGAAATGAAAGTGCCGGCAGGTGTTGAACCTGAGTGAGATCAATATTTCTGTTCAGCAATGCTAATTCACTGAATTCACGAGTTTGAGTAGCAGAAAGAGAGATAGATCCATTTGAAAACTGGCGATTGATGTTTGCTGTCAGTTTTTGTGCAGTATTCGGGTCAGGGTTGTCTATCAGTTCATACTCTTTTTGAAACTGACTGTCACTATAGACCAGTGCGGATGCAATCAGCCGGCTCTGTCCATCTATCTGCTGGTTGTGGTTGAATACAAATTTAAAACGTTTCGGATTCAATTCAGAAGAATCAATCTCTTCTGCGCTTAAGCTTCCGGATTCATTTTCAGGATCTCTTGCATCCCGTTCAAAAAATTCCTGGTATTTGATTTCACCCCTCATTCCCCTGGTTAAGGCATATTGGTAATCCAAACGCAAACCGGGACCACGTCTCTCAACCCAGTCATAAGTAAGAGTCAAATCCTGTTCCGGATCAATTGCCCAGAAATAAGGTATGCCTATGCGATATCCCAGGTCCCATTTTCTTACGCTGCTCCGGACTATAATATACTCTGGAGGAAGAAATCCGGATTGACGACGTTTTACTGTCGGCCAGGCAAGGTAAGGAAAATAAAATATCGGGAAATTGCCGATTCTGAGGAAGGTTCTTTGGGATGATGAAAAGTTCTGGGAATAGTAATTTACTTCACTACCTGTTATTTGCCATGCAGGTGATTTAGGATCACAGGTTGTAAATGTGCAAGTCTGTGCTACAAAATGGTTTTTTCCAATCCTTCTCACTTCTTCTGCTGTCATGTATGCCTTGTTTGAGGAATCAAAAATAATAGCATTCCGGAAAATACCGTTCCCGTCTTTTACATTAATTTCTAACTCGTCCATAACTGCAACTATGCTACCTTCTGTCACCCTGACATAGCCCTGTGCAGTTAACCTATGCTTTTCCGGGTGATAATTGATTTCTGTGCTTTCCACAGTAATTCCCTCCCATTCGACCTTTGCATTACGATAGAGATAAGTCCCGGTATCCGGATTATGGAAGTAGGATTGTGTCTGAATAGAAAGTTGAGGAATTTCAAGGTTGTTTTGTGAAAGTCCGTAAAAGGGCATTAAAATAACTAAGACTGACATCCACAAAATTACGCGGCAAACTGATTTCATTAGGCACAAATAATGTTTGATTAATCCAGTCCTGGATGTCTTCAGGTGTTGATTTGGTTTGGTATAAGTGAATAAAGACAATTGGCTCATATTTGGCGGAGAAAAATCAAAACGCCAAAATTGGACGGCTCAACCTGGATGTAATTCTGTGGGGACGCAAAATACGCAGCTCCATTTTATGAAACACGAAGCAATTCTGGTACTTTATCTGAAATAAGGCAACACATGCAAACTTATTGCATCTCCAATACCATGCGTACAAAAATTCAACTATATATTTGCTGCTTGCTTAAGCAAATCGGTTGGATTTTTGCAGAATCATCATGGTATTCTGAGCAGCATACCTGAAGATTCTGTATCAATACATAAATAAAGTGGTGAGAATAATGATTTTTTGCAGAATTTTAATAACAGCAACCTTATTTTTCTTTATAAGTCTGTTGGGGCAGGAACAGTTTGTAATGGCACAGAGCAACTTATTAAAAACTGAATCGATACGAAAAAAACTCTACGATCGTATGGCTGAGAGAAAAAAGTCAAAAACTCTCAGTAAAGTCAGTGAAAATATGTTTTCAGGAATTTTCAGCAGGGTCACTGATTCGGAGAGTGTGTGGATTCGTATTGATAATCGCTCAAAATACAGAAAATGGACATTCAAACTTTCCAAGAAGAATCTTAACCTGCAGCGCCAGGAAGTCCGGGTTTGGCTGAAATATGTGTCACCAAAGCTTTCGGTAAGTCATGGCAAAGAATATAACGAATGGTTCCTGAAAAAATCCGCGTATGAACTGCAAAAAATGTTTTATAACAGGCAGGTAAGAGTCGTTTATGATTATTCTGAAAAACTGTATCGACTTGATGGAATACTATGGTCAGGTGATACAAATATAAATATATGGTTAATCCGGAATGGTTGGTCATTTTATCTGCTGGGAGAAGAGCCTCCTCCTGAGCACCAGGAATTTCTTGCGGCTGAGAATGAAGCAAGGGAAAAACAGGTTGGACTCTGGAAAGCAGAATTACAAAAGGATTAACAACCCTGATGCAAGCTAAAGTCAGTTTTGAATGCACACTATTCGAACTTGTGTCTTTTCCAGCGGTACTGGCTGTCAAAGATTTTTCCAGGTTCTGTTGCTGTTTCCAGTATTTTCAGGCAATCACGAAAAATCTGTTTTTGCTGAGGCCGATTGAATGTTTCGCCCATGGCATGACCAAAAGGGTATTTGAGGTAATAGGTACGTGGTGGTTTGACAGATTCACTCACCCTGCGGGAAATTGATATTCCCACTGAAGAAATGCCTTGTCGTTCTACTTCACGCTGGACCAGACCGACCGTCTGGTTGCAGATGCCTCAAGCGGGAACCAGTAAGGCAATGTCAGCTTTATGTTGCCTGATTTCTTTTGCTGCTTCTACTGAGCTTTTTTGGATTAATGTTGTTAAATGAGGTTCTTCGATATGCCCCATGAAGCTGTAATGATTTTCGCAGGAAGGTCCTACCATGCCTTCAGACTGCAACTCATTTAAAACCTCAATGGGCAGGATCAGGTTTGGATCACGATCAGCATCTTGGTGGTCATAATATTTATGTGTGATGATCAAATCCTTTAAATCGGTATCATACGGGATTCTGCGAAATGAACTATCTCCATTAGGATCACTCAGATCAAATTCTTTATCGGATTTCAAATGGATTCCGCCTGTTGTGATTAGTACTATTTTGCACTCCTTAAGAGGTTTTTCCAGTTTTTTCCAGGGAATATTCTTAAATTCCAGTGCCTTATAGTTTCTGTCCCAGTAATTTTTTATTGCAGGAATCCTGAAAAACTTAACCCATAATTTGTCAAGCAAAGTTTCTTTATTCATTTGAAAATTGGAAAATGAGCAATGTTTCCATTAAAGATAATTTGGCTGTTGTTCAGCAGCAGTTAAGCCAAGCGGCAACCGAGGCCGGACGCTCTCCCGAAGATATTCAACTGATTGCAGTCAGTAAAACAAAACCTGCTGAAATGATTAATGAGGCTGTATTGGCAAATCATACTGCATTTGGTGAAAATATGGTTCAGGAGGCGATCAGTAAAATGTCTGCATTGAACAATATTGATAACATAGAATGGCATTTGATAGGACACTTGCAAAAAAACAAAGTAAAGTTTTGTCCAGGAAACTTTCAGTGGATTCATTCCATTGATTCTATTGAATTAGCTAAAAAATTAGAAGAACGATGTGCTTTAAAACAGCAAAATATAAATGTGCTGATACAGGTTAATCTTTCACAGGAAAAAAGCAAATACGGAGTTCAGCAATTGGATGAGCTGTTTCAACTTGCGGAAACATTGCATGCGGGGCAGTGGATAAAATTAAGGGGACTTATGACAATACCTGCACCAGATCTTGGAGAAACTTCTACCCGCAAATTATTTGAGAAACTCAGAATGTGGAGAGATCAGCTGCAAAATGAACTTGATGCTCCGGAAATTACTGAGCTTTCAATGGGCATGACAGCTGATTTTCAATGGGCAATTCAGGAAGGTGCAACTATGATCCGGCTGGGAACTGCTATTTTCGGTTCGAGATAATATGTATTAGTTTAGAGGTTTTTCTCTCTTAATTGCTCAATCAGTCTGCGTTTGCTGAAATAGAATCGCCATCCCTGCTTTATCTGCTTCCATGCAAGTAATGCCAATGCTGCTGAAAAAACTGCAAGCACTGGAATTATAACCAAATGATTTTCAGTAAGGAATATGATTATTTGGTTTAACAGTATATCCATATTAATGTACTGTTTTTTTATAATATTTGATTGTTTTCAGGTGGATCCGACCACATTCCACACTCCTGAATGAGTTCGATTAAACGTTCCACTGCATGGTCTGCAGGGATGTTACGGCTTACGCATGTTTTCCCATGAAATAAATTTATCTTGTCAGGACCAGAACCAACATAGCCAAAATCAGCATCTGCCATTTCTCCCGGACCATTGACCACACATCCCATGATTGCTATTTTCACACCTTTTAGATGAGATGTACGTGCCTTTATTTTCTCTGTCGTACTTGCCAAGTCAAAAAAAGTTCTGCCGCAGGAAGGGCAGGATATAAAATCTGTGTTATAAATGCGTGATCGAGTTGACTGTAAAATTGACTTGGCAACAGGAATTTCATTTTCAGAAGGTTCTGTAAGTGAAACCCTGATAGTGTCTCCCAGTCCCTCACAAAGCAGGGTGCCGATTCCAATTGCGCTTTTTATACGGCCATCAAGCTCATTGCCTGCTTCAGTAACTCCCAAGTGCAGTGGATAATGCATATCTTCCTTATCCATTTTTTCCACAAGCTGACGATATGCTTGGATCATCACCTTAGGATTTGAAGATTTCATCGATATTACTGTTTCTTCAAAATCATGCTTCCGCAGAATACGCAAAAACTCCATTGCTGATTCAACCATTCCCTCCGGAGTATCTCCATAACGGTTCATCAGGCGGTCCGAGAGTGAGCCGTGGTTTGTACCAACCCTCAATGAATTCCCATATTTTTTCAGGTTTTTAATCAACGGAATTAATTTCTGCTCAATTCGATCCAGTTCTTCCTGGTACTGAGTGTCGGTGTATTCACGGACTTCAAATTTTTTCCTGTCTGCATAATTGCCCGGATTGATGCGTACCTTGTCCACAAATTCACAGACATTTACAGCCAGTTTTGGATTAAAATGAACATCAGCAACTATAGGTCTTTCAATGCCCCTCTTCCTCATTTCCTCACGAATCAAAGGCACGCTGTCAACTGATTTTTGATTAGGAACAGTTAAGCGGATGATTTCACAATCCACCGCGTCCAATCGTGTAATTTCTTCAATGCATGCCTCTACATCTGTGGTATCACAAGTCAACATTGACTGGATCAGTATCGGCTCAGTCCCGCCTATCTTGATGGATCCTATTGAAACAGTCCTGGTATGTCGTCTTACAGGCAGCACACTGGGTTTTTTGTTTTTGGTATGGTTTTAAGTTTATTTCTGGTCATCTGATAAAAACATTTGCACATGATTATTTCATAGCCTGTCAAACACGGATCCATGTCCGGGAAGAAACAGTCGCTGATAAAATCGATTTGCGTACTGATCAGTCATGCCTGCAATGTAATCACAAATTATTCGTTTTTCTTCCTGCTCACTTTTTGCTGTTTTCCACAAGATTTGAAAGGACCTTGGTAAAAGCATTTTAGGGTCAGATGATAGTGCTTCAAAAATTGAAAGAACAATTTTACGGCCCTTGTATGTTGCAGCCTGAACTGTATTCAGCTGGATCACGTTGCGCCATACCGTTTCCTGAAGCGACTTTAGAAAATTATCTGGTTCTTCCGGCAGTACGGCATTCCATTGCAGAAGCGGTTCTTCAAACTTTTCATTTTGTTCTAATTCAACAGATGATACAAGTCCATGAACCAGTGCTCCAACTGCTTGCTTACGACTGTGTCCTGAGTTCTCTGTAGAATTGAAAAGCTGATTTTCAATTTCTAACAGATTTTTATCGGCAGCCCATTTTTGATCCATATTGCTGACTACAGTCTGCCAGTGCTCACGGGTTAGCAATCGTAAAACTACTCCATCTTCAAAATCATGAACGCCGTAGGCAATATCATCAGCAAGATTCATCAAAGACGTATCAAGAGCTTTGTGCAGGGGAAAACCATGATTATATTCAGTTGGATTTGTTTGCTCGCAGAATAGCTCTCTATCAGTATCAGTGAGAGGGGCTAAAACCCAATCCAATACTTTCTCTTCAGTATCAAGATAGCATTTTGGAGGCTGCCAGCCCTGCAGTGCAATTGATTCATTATCTGAGCCATTTTCTTCCAGAGGTTTTTTTCGGCAAAGTCTGGAATATGGAACAGGATATTTCAATATTCCTAGCAAACTGCGCCGTGTTAAATCTAATCCATATTCGGGGGTGTGTGATTCTAGAGTGGAGAGAATCCGTAATGTCTGTCCGTTAGCTTCAAATCCTCCAAAACCTGACATTACATAATTCAGCGCAATTTCGCCACCATGACCGAAAGGAGGGTGGCCCAAATCATGGGCAAGTCCATTGGTTTCAATCTGTTCCAGGGGGGGAAGTAAGTCTTTCAGGTGAGGGTATCGGTTCACAAGATTCAACACCAGGCCACGTCCGATCTGGGCAACTTCCATTGAATGAGTCAGGCGTGTACGATGGAAATCACCCTCTAATACACCTAGAATTTGTGTTTTTGCCTGCAGCCTCCTGAAGGCTGAAGAGTGTATTACTCGTGCCCTGTCACGTTCAAATTCTTCACGCTGATCGTTTGGGCGCTGCAAACCACAGGGAGCACGGCGTTCATTCCATGGGCTCATTCTAATATCCCATTGTGGAAAACTGATTAATTATTAATCTGATCTTTACTACAAATTTAAGAAAAAATTATAATGTATTGGATTGATTTTTTCACGTTAATTGATGAGCGAAAGGCTATTCACTTTTGCAAAAAAAATATTATTTTTTGAATCACAAGACTCTAAATTCTTCAAATCACTTGAAATTATTATTAACTAAATTAGAATTAGGGTTGCATAATCATTGAATACAACTAATGTATTAACTGTAAAAAATTTAGCAAAGGAGCATATCGTTTGAGTGAAGATAAACTAGAGGTAGAAGGAACAGTTATCGAGTCTTCCAAAGGTATATTTCGAGTGAAACTGGAAAATGATCATGTAGTTATAGGCCATTTATCTGGAAAAATGAAAATGTACAAAATCCGTGTACTTCCTGGAGATACAGTTACAATTGAACTTTCTCCTTATGATCTGAATCGCGGCAGAATAGTGCGGCGGGAAAAGGTTGATGAATAAGAGCACAGGGATATAAATATTACCATCACAGGAGAAATGCCAGTTTGCTGTTTCCTGTGATCAACCTTTTTTCTCAGTATTTGTCGCTTGAACATTGATGAATATTTTCGAACAGACGATCAATGACTGGACGGCCAGCATATTAACAACAGAATACAAGTATGAAGCCTGGGACTCTTCAGAAATCACAGGCTTGATTGAGCAGCCGCCGAATCCCGAACTTGGTGATTATGCACTCCCCTGTTTTAGCTTTTCCAAATCCCTTCGTCGTTCTCCAGCTTTAATTGCTTCTGAGCTGGCGGACAAACTTCAAAAGTACCTTCTGCCGAATGCCCCCTTTACCCTTATCCAGGCAAGAGGGCCTTATCTGAACTTTACTGTTTCTGCCGCTGCTGTTGCTGAAGCAGTCCTGCCTGATATTTTCCACGGTAATTATTTCAAGGAGCCTTCCAGTATAAAACGTGAGAGGGTGATGATTGAATATTCTCAGCCGAATACTCACAAAGGTTTCCATGTTGGTCATTTGCGCAATGTGGCTCTTGGAGACAGCCTTTGTCGAATTTACCTTTACAATGGTTATGATGTTGTTGGCGCTAACTATATAGGAGACATTGGTTCTCATATCGCTAAATGTTTATGGTATTTGAGGAACCATAACACTGCAGATCCACCTGAAAACTATCGCGGAGAATGGTTAGGGGAACTGTATGCAAATGCAGTAAGAAAACTTGAGGCAGCGGAGGGTCAGGAAAAAATCAGTTTTCAGGATGAACTGAGTCAATTACTTCAAAAAATTGATGCAAAGGATGCGGAAATATATGAAGACTGGGAAACTACTCGTGAGTGGTCAATGAAGGACTTTCATGAAATCTATGAGTGGCTTGATGTAAAATTTGATCATTTCTTCTATGAATCAGAGGTGGATGAAGAAGGCAGGCAGATTGTAATTGAAGGGGAAAAAAACGGAATATTTAAGAAATCTGAAGGTGCGATTGGAATTGATCTTGAAGCAGAAGGACTTGGTTTTTTCATGCTGCTTAAATCGGATGGCAATACACTTTATTCAACCAAAGATCTGGCCCTCGCCCGGCAAAAATTTGACAATTTTGACGTGAAGCGTTCCATCTATGTTGTTGGTGCAGAGCAGACACTTCATTTTAAACAGGTTTTTGCCACACTTAAACGAATGGGCTACAAGCAGGCGGAACAGTGTTTTCATTTGCCTTACGCTCTGGTTATGCTGCCGGAAGGGAAAATGAGTTCACGTGAGGGAAATGTAATTCTATTCTCACAATTGCGCAAAGAAATTGTTGAGAGCATACAATCCACTCATCTGGAAGAACATCGTAAAGATTGGAGCAGGAAAGAACTGGATGAAACATCCCAAAAAATTGCAGTTGCTGCCATCAAATACGGAATGCTGAACCAGGACTCAAACAAAAATATAGTGTTTTCCATGGACGACTGGCTTGTTTCTGAGGGAGACACAGGAACTTATCTGGTCTATGCGTATGTTCGTATCCGGAGCATTGGAAGGAAAATTTCACGCAAAGTCAGCGCTGATGTTGATTTTTCTCTTTTATCACACCCTAACGAAAAAAAACTTTTAAGGCAGATGCTGGATTTTAACAAGACTGTTTTTAATGCCGGGGAACAGTTTCGGCCTTCACTGCTGGCCAGGATGTTATATGAATTTTCAAAGGATTTCAGCAGGGCCTACAACACATGTTCTGTAATGCATGCCGAAACAGAACAGCTTCAGGCCGCAAGGTTGCTGCTGTTTCATTGTGTTGCAGAAACTCTCCAGCAAGGTTTGAATCTTTTGGGAATTACACCCCCGGAGCGTATGTAAAAAAAGTGTTTCAGGTCAGATGTTTGAATTTCAGGACAGTTAATTCAATTCGAAAAACAAAAATACGCGTTGCCGTTTATGTACAAGTAGATCATGAATTTTTCTTTTTTGCGTAAATCCGTTTTATTCCTTATGCTCTCGTATTCTTTTTCACCTTTATTGTATGCTGATTTTTTTAAATGGGAGCTTCTGGTTTCTGAAAAAGGTTATGGAACTGAGAGTCTCAATTTTCCGATTGTAGCTGAAGGAAAAATTGATTTTTTAGACGAGACATTCATGTGCAGCATGAGAAACTTCTGGACTAAAATTGAATCAGAATTGCTGCTTGAAGGAAAAACACTTGAATGCTTACATGACAACAAAAAGAGAGTTGTCAGTTTGATTTGCAGGGATAATAACAAAAACCGAAAATACAACAAGAACAAAGAATTATATCCATTCGCAAAAGATGGATTACGTCTTATACCGGAATTAGGGGCCGATTCACCATACCTTGAGCTGCGCTGTTATTTTTAAATAAACTGCTTTCATAACAAGACTTTCAAAATTCTTTGAGCAGTATTAAATGATCGTTTTGCGGCCATGTTCAAAAATTTTGAAGAAAGTTTTTGGCTGTCTGCGCCTGCCAGATCACTCAGGCAGCGTACCACAATTGCAGGAATTCCAAATTGTTCTGCAACCTGTGCTACCGCTGCTCCTTCCATGTCAATGGCCTGTGCCCCATATTTTTCAAACAGTTCCTTTTGAGTTTCCTCACATTGAAGAAATACATCTCCGGTCAGAATTATTCCCATCCGGACATTCGGGAGCGATACCTTGATCTTATGTTTTATTTTCGGATCAAGACTGTATTCAAGCTCATTTTTTGACTCACCAGTCGGGATGCTTCCGGGACGGAATGGCAGCAGTTCCCTGTTTTTGAGCGTTCCATAATCATACTGAATCAATGACTCACCTATAATTACTTCTCCAATTTCGATTCCCGGATCAATTCCTCCTGCAACTCCGGAAAATAATAAAAGCTCGCATTCAAATTTTTCAATCAGCAGAGTTGATACAACTGCAGCGTTAACTTTACCTAATCCACTTTGCACCAAAATCAATTCATGTTTGTCGTGAGAGCCTTTGTAAAACGTTCGCTCGCCAAACTTCTGAATTGGAATTTCAGTAAAATTAAAATACCGCAGCTCGTTTGGGATGGCGCAAATAATTCCGATACGCATAAAACACAATTAGTAAAAATACTTTTTACAAATTGCAGGAAATTCCCGTTTTTCACACCAATCGTAAAACTTCCCGCTTCCTGAGGCACATGAAATGGAGAAAAAGAACAGAATAAACAATGTGGTCCACAAAACCCGGTTATTCAGGTAAATTAATGAAAGAGCATGCAACCTTTTTCCGGGCTTTGATTTTAATTCCATTTTGAACTGTTTTCAGCAATCTCTAATATCAGCTTTGCAAAATCCTTTGTTCCTCCATCAGGAAGCATTTGATGAAGCCTTCTTCCCATCTCCCCCGGAATTCGGTCCTGCAAAAATTTTTTCCACCAATTTATGCCCTCAGCCTCCAGATGTTCCTGAGACACAAACACCGCTGCCTTGTTCTGCTGAAGCAGCCTGGCATTTTCTTCCTGGTGGGTGCCCGGAAGTGGAATCAACACTGAGTCTTTCTTCAGAACAGCAAGTTCTCCAATAATTCCCATTCCTGCTCTGGTAAGCACGATTTCGCTTTTAGCGAGGAGGTCTCCCATACCTTGATGGACTGACTCCAACCTATGATAGTGCTGATGAGAAAAATCGGAATATTCAGGCTCCAAGTTTTTTCCCCATTCAGTACCGGTTAGATGCACAACTTGAAAATTAATTAGCCAATGTTTAAGCAATGGCATAACAGCATTATTTAAACCTGCGGCTCCCTGTCCACCACCGGTGATCAGGATAAGTGGCATTTCCGGATCTAACCCGAATCGCTCATTGGCGTGATCTGCATTTGCAGTGATGATTTCCTGACGTACTACAGGACCGATATTTCTTTTCAATAAAATTTTTGGGAAATGATTTGCTGTTTTTTCAAAGTAAGTAGCGAGAGCACGGCTTACAGGAGCCATTAAACGATGGGCCAGTCCCGGACGGACATCCATTTGCAATATTACATGTGGAATTCTCAAAAGCCATGACATATAAGCTAAAGGGACACTGACAAAACTCCCTGCAGAAACAATGACTTGAGGGCGAAAACTCAGCAATTTCACAAACCCCTTTATGCCGCCTCCAAGGATAAAAATTGGATCAACAAAGTTGCGCAAGCTCCAATAACGCCTTAATTTACCTGAAGGAATATATTCAAACGCAATTCCCGCCTGTTCCACCATTTGTCTTTCAGGACCTCCTTTGCTGCCTAAAAACAGAAATATTGAGTCATTTTTTTGTTGGATGATTTCTTCTGCCAAAGCAAGCAGCGGCAAAGTAGGTCCGCCTGAACCTCCGCCAGTTAACAGAACTCTGACAGGATTTTTACTCATAACCATCGACTCATTTGGAATCCCTTATTTAATAAGCAACATTGCTCTATATTAATGCAGTGCAGTATGAAGAGTATTCTGATTCTCGACCATGATTCCAAAAGATTCAAAGCGTTGCGGTATTAACAGGGGGGTGAGTTTGAATTTGACTTAACATTCAGCGGATGGATTTGTCTTTGTGTTAATCAGACCTTTAAACCGGACTTGGTACTCTTTGATTTGAAATCTGATTTAATGTCTGAAGCAGATGCACGTCAGCTTCTTTGCATTTAACAAAATCTGGAAACTTACCTGTGTTTGAATTTCCTGATATTCCTCACGAATCTATGGCACAGGTTTATTTAAAAAACCGGACAAATAGAACTAATGTCCTTTTATTTTGAAAAAACGTTTCGGGAATTAAACACGGTTAATTGATACTTCCGGAATTCTGAAATGACTGAACCTTCTTCAATTCAGTTTGAAAAATGCTGTTTAACCCAACTGCGTCATTACTGAAAATCCAGTCTACGCTTCTGTTCAGTTCTCTGAAAAGGCTGTTTTTTGACCTTGGATAACCTACACCTATTGTTTGTCCTGATTTAAGATGCTTCCTGACCACTTTATTCCTAAGAAGGATATAATGTCCGGCAAAGCCGGCGTAATTTTTTTCCAGGGCAATTCTGCTTAACTCGTTGACATTAAATTCAGCTACCAATATTTTGGCCGTATTGTCCAAAAAGTTAATTTTTTCCAGCATTTGTGGATCCAGAGAAATCAAATGAAAATCCTTAGCAGGCTCCAAATCTGAAAACAGATTTTTAAGGATCAGGACTTGTTTTTCAGGTTCTGGATATAATTCTTCTTTTACCTCCACCATTAAATGCAGCTTTTTACCATAGCGGTTCAGTACCTCCTCTAAAGTCGGAACCAAAGGGCAAAGTTGTTTTAACTCATCCAGAGCTGTGTCTGAAACAAGCCTGTTTACACCGTGCAGTCTCTGTAAATCCGGATCATGAATAACGACAGGACATAAGTCCTTTGTCCAGCGAAAATCAAATTCAATACCCCAGATTTCATTAGTTTCCAGTACTTGATCAAAGGAAGCTATAGTGTTTTCGAAAACTATCTTGTTGTCGTGCTGTCCTCGGTGAGAAACAATTTTACACTTTTCCAATATTTCAAATGAAGGAATTTGACGTGGGACTAATTCAAAAATTAAGTCACAGATTTTTATTAAGATGGTTTCCAGCCATAAAGGCATATTTACAGAAGTATCAGGAATTTTGAATCAGCAAAAGATTTTCAATGTAACGTATTTCTTCTTGCATTGGATTAAACAGGAGCTTCTTCCCAAATTTTCTTCACAAATTTTAATGGTCTCAGCTTCTCAACTATTTTATGGAAAACAGGCCATGTAATAGATTCGGTTTCAATCCGAATATCAGCATCATTATTCTGCCTGGATGCAGTTTCAGAATTGA
>CAJXDX010000030.1 GCA_913052275.1 uncultured Pseudomonadota bacterium
CCTGCAAACCCTACAATGCTAGCTCCTCACTCTATTACTGTCAATACTTTTATTTGCTTCAAGCCTTATTATTCCCACTATTTTTTAAATTGGAAAGAACATTTTCTTTGATCTCCGGCAGCATTCTTTCGATAGTGTGGACTATGACTTTCACTGTATGATCAAATTCAAGATTTACCTTTTGGCCTTCCGTTTTCAGTCCAAGAACAGTTTGCTTCAAAGTCTCAGGAATAAGTGAAACAGAGAACCAATTGTCTCCGACATCAACCACTGTTAGGCTGACGCCGTCAACCGTGATCCATCCTTTGGGAATCAGATAAGCCAGCCACTTTTTGTCACAGCTGACTACAACATCACGATTATTTGGAGCATTGTATATTTTTTTAATGATTCCCATGCAGTCAACATGTCCTGAAACATGATGACCCCCTACTTCATCTCCATAGCTGCATGCACGTTCAATGTCGACAGAATCCCCTGATTTTAGTGCACTGAGATTGGAGCGGTTGAGAGTTTCCTGTATGATGTCGAATTCCGCCCAGCCCTGAGAGATTTTTACAGCAGTCAGGCACACCCCATTGACTGCGACGCTGGCACCATGCTCCAGATTTTCAGATAAATCATCCAGTTGGATTCTAAGTTTTCTTCCACCTTCAATATCAGAAACCAATGAGATTTTGCGTATTCCCTGTACTATGCCTGTAAACATTATCTTAGAAAATTTGAATAAATAATGGTCAGAAGCTATTAGTTCGGACTAGCAGGATTCAAAGATTTTTTCATACGTTTCCTGATCAGTTGTATACATTCCTGTCTCACTGCAGGAATAAAAATTGCCAGCCCTAGGGCATCAGTTAGTAACCCGGGCACGATCAGCAAAACACCCCCTCCTAAAAGAAGTAAATCGGCAAGTACTTCTTCTGCCGGCAGCCTTTTGTTATGCAGTTCACTTTCGACAAGAGTCCATAAGGAAAAATTTTCACCCTGCATTAACCATACACCTGCAGCCAGCGTAACAACACATTGTAAGAAAATTGTGCTTAGAGGCATGATATAGTTCAGTTGCATTAGAATCAATATTTCCAGAACAGGAACAAAAAATAATAATAAAATCAGACTCAACCTAATCATTATTGAAGCAGTGATTGGTAAACATACAAATCGTCTGAAGAAAAACAAACAATACTTACCTGATTAATAAGAGAGTTTTTTACCAGAAAATCCCTGACCTCCCTTACGGCAATTTGACTTGCCTGCTGAATTGGATAACCGTAGACACCGGTGCTGATTGATGGAAATGCAATGGTTTGGATTTGATTTTCAACAGCAAGTTGAAGGCAGCTGCGGTAGCAGGAAGCCAACAGTTGCGGTTCTCCGTTTGTTCCATCCCGCCAGACTGGACCTACAGTGTGAATTACAAATTTTGCTTTTAAATTATACCCATTTGTGATTTTAGCCTGACCAGTGCTGCACCCTCCTAATGTCCGGCATTCTTCAAGCAATTCCGGACCTGCAGCACGGTGTATTGCACCATCAACACCACCTCCACCCAGCAGAGATTCGTTCGCAGCGTTGACAAGAGCATCCACTTCCAAGGTTGTTATGTCAGCCTGAATTAATTGAATCCTTCCTTTCATCACATTCATTACGGTATAAAATTAGAATTTTATTCATGACTGAAAAGATTCCGGAGGTACTGAATATGTACACGTTGCGTGTGCCACAGGTTCCGGATCATCTTCGGAATAGATGCTTACTTCACCCACGATCAGGCGTTTGCCAACTTTCATCAGTGTTGACTCTCCAACAAGATTTCTGTCAGGTTCAGGTTTTCGTAAAAAATTTATATTCAAATTTGTAGTCACAGCTAAAACTACTGATCCAATTGTGGTTAAGATAGCAGCATACATGGCCAAATCAGCAAGCATCATCATCGAGGGCCCAGAGACCGTACCTCCAGGGCGCAAGTGGGAATTGTCTATATACAAAAATATTCTTGCATGCCTGTTTTCACATGATTCAACTTTCATCTGGTAATTTGGGAATTCTTTCTGCAGTAAGTTTTGAATTTCAGCCGCTGTCATGAATTTTTGTATCTTTACAATAATTTTGAAATAAATTCTCTGCTTTAAAAAGTCTTGCTCAAACAATTAAGTTGCGTAGACAATACCTTATCACAAACCGATAAAATATATTATCGATCTTTCAAATGATAAAAGAGTTATATTGTATCCTTAATCAAATTTTCATTAATAAAATTGTTTTTTAAACCTAAGATGAATTTTAAATATTTCTTGAATAGAATTCTCTGGCTGGGACTAATTGCGTTTACTGCAGCGGTTTTCTCTGGTCATGCCACTGCTCAAACTTTAATAGTTGCACTTGGAGATTCACTTACAGAAGGATTTGGAGTATCTAAGGAGGAGGCTTATCCTTATTTAGTGGAGCAGGAACTGGTAAGAAAAGGGTACTCTGTCAGAATGATTAACGCGGGAATAAGCGGTTCCACCAGTGCAAGTGCTCCCTCACGAATGCAGTGGTATGTGCGGGTTAAACCGGACATTGTTATTTTAGCACTTGGAGGAAATGACGGCCTGCGTGGTTTAAGCGTACAACATATGAAGAAAAATCTCGGAAAAGCTATTAAACTTGCCAGCTCTAAAAATATCCGGGTACTGCTTGCCGGAATGCAGATTCCATTAAACTACGGGCAGGATTATACCAAATCTTTTCGTAATGCTTTTTATGAATTGTCTGAACAATATAAATTGCCCATGATTCCGTTTCTTCTGGAAGACGTGGGAAACGTACCAGGCTTAAACCTTCCTGACGGCATACATCCTAATCCTGAGGGGCACCATATCATCAGCCGGACAGTACTTGAACATCTGGAACCGCTTTTGTTGAATTAATTTGAATTAAGGTCCCCAAAGAAATCTCCTGGTCAGTTTTTGCAGTATTTTATGATGAAAATCGATTTGCTTTCTAGCCAAATTTTTTCAGTGAGCCGATGGCTTTCATGATTTGTTTTTGCTGACCCAGATAAACTCTGTTGTTGGGCACAAGCGCGTCCAGAGATTTCTTTCCCATTTCAAGAATTTTCAATACACCATGGTTAGCCAGATTCAGCATTTTGCGATGCTGATAGGCATAAAATGAAACCTGCGCAAATTCTGCCAGAACAGTTATATCTCCACGTTTTGGATTAGCAAAAGAAGATCTTTTTAATGCTTTGTGATATGCCACAATTGCCTTGTTAAAAGTTGGTGTCATGGCAGGACGCGCAGAATAATCATCCATCAACATACGAAGAGAAAGAAACCTTAGAGCCTGCATATGTAAACGAGCTTCCATTAAGTATGGAAGTGCAAGCTTGTTGTCAAATGCCTGCAACTTTGCTACAACCTTCATACCGATAGGATGCAGTATTGGGATACGCTTCATTACCTCAACAGCTGCCAGAGTTTTTCTAATAATGAGCAGGTGTTTATTTTTAACTGTCTCAGCATTCCCGCTTCCTCCAAATAAACCCCTGACCTTGTTTTTTGAGGAAAGCACATCCAGCTCATCCAAATGCATAGACATTGTTATGCTTCCTCGAGTATCCTCATCCAGAGATTCAGCATATTCCAGCAATTTCAAAGTCAGTTTCATTTCCTGAATTGCCACGATCTCGTGTTCCTGCAGTTCTTCCTCTTCATCTTTGCTGATTAAATCATTCACAGAGATGACATCCAGATTCACATTTTTCAGTTGTTTAGATTGAACAACTAGCAGGTTCTTTTTATGGGTGCTTATAATTTTTTCCAGGTACAACCGGTAGGTTTGTCCGGTAATTTGCAATGTGGCAGGCGTTATGTCTCCCAAATATATTGTAAGAGCAGCCTGAATCATGAGATTTCGGTAAAGTGACAAAGGGAAGTCTCCCTTATCATCCAGCATGACTGCTCTGACTAGTTTCACCCTATCGAGGCTTGCCTTAGGGGAACTGCCTATTTTAGATACTATTGTAGAAACAGAGCTGCTTTTTACAAGGTTCCCAATTATGCTTGCGTCTATATGATTCCCTTTTTCATCTGCATCAGAAGGCAGAATCTTTTTTCTCATCTTGAGAATAAAGGACGCACCGCTGAGTTTTTTTACATCCTCAGTTGCCCGAATTATTTCCTTTTCAATCTTTACAAAATCAAGCGCAGGGAAGAGATTGCTTGTCGGTGACCTTCCCTTGATTGACTGATTTGAACTGTCCCTGCTTGGGTTGGAACCTGATATTTCTTTTTCTATTTGATCTTCTTCTTCCATCACTGAATTTTATATTTTGACAGCTATTGTGTAGCTTGAATCCAATGAGCTAACTTTATTTTAATGGGAAGCTTTGCGAACATTGTAAGTGCTGTATCTTCTAATCAAGCATAAATCAACAAAATTATAAAGTTTATATATACAGATATAATGAACATTTTCACCTGACAGACCCCCAGTTATTCTAAGACAGAAATATAAACAGATCCACTTGCACTTTATGATTTAAAACAATGGATGAACCGCATGATTTATGCATTTTGAGGACTATAATAAACAAATTTAAAACCTTAATTCCTTATTCAAGGATAATACCTATTGACAGAAAATCTGAAAATACTGTCAGGATTTAAAGTAATGTTTGTGAATATATCGAAGGAAGCACTCGACGTTTAATTTTAAAACGAGTATCTTTATCAACCGAGTAACAATCTGAAAATATTTATTTCTGACCTGTAATTGGAATGCTGGTAGAGCGTATAATCAGCTTAGCAGCTAATATGCATCGAGCGGAAAAGCAGGAAATCATGGCTGCTTAAACCAAGTACAGGTTCATAGAACTTTTTTCTGATTTAGCCGCTAAAAACTCCTCGCGATTGATTTTTTCTTCCATGCCACAAACATTCCCTGCTTTGAATTTGGGAGGAACAGCAGACGGTCTGCTTGTTTTAAGCAATGGGCGTTTTTTCCGTGGGAAATTGAGGGGTGCGCCTGTGGAAGCTACAGGTGAAGTGATTTTCAATACATCCATGACTGGATATCAGGAAATACTTACTGACCCTTCTTATGCTGGACAAATAGTAACAATGACTTATCCGCATATTGGCAACTACGGCATTAATCCTGATGATATGGAATCAAAAACAATACATGCATCAGCACTTGTAGTACGTGAGCTCAGTCAGTTAAGCAGCAACTGGAGAGCAACTCAAACACTTGAGGAGTGGTTGATTGAGAAAAGAATTCCAGTATTGGAAGGAGTAGACACACGTTCTCTGGTTAAAGCGATTCGCTCTGAAGGTGAATGTTCCGGGCTTCTTGTTCCATCTGATTCCAGTCACACCTTGGATGTACTGCGAGAAGAGGCGATGGGATTACCTTCCATGGTTGGGCAAAATCTGGCAAGACAGGTCTCTGCACGGGAATCATATTTTTGGGCCTCTGAAGAGGATATTGAGCCGCTGCTGGTAATTGCCTATGATTTTGGAATTAAGTACAATATTTTAAGGTCTATGAATAGTTTAGGAATGAATGTGACTGTGGTGCCATGGAACACTTCATCAGAAGAAATTCTGGAGATGAATCCTGCCGGAGTTTTCCTTTCAAATGGTCCGGGAGATCCTGCAGTTGTCGAGGAGGCAATTTTTGCTGTTCAGAATTTGCTTGGGAAACTGCCAATTTTCGGAATTTGTCTGGGGCATCAGATTTTATCTCTTGCATTAGGTTGCAGCACTTATAAATTAGGTTGCGGACATCATGGCGGTAATCATCCAGTAGTTGATTATGCAACTGAAAAAATTGAAATTACCAGTCATAATCACGGATTTTCTGTAGATGAAAATTCCCTTCCCAAAAATGTTCGGGTAACGCACCGAAGTCTGTATGATCAAACTGTAGAGGGAATAGAGTCACTTGATTATCCTGCTTATTCAGTGCAGTATCATCCGGAGGCTGCACCAGGTCCAAGAGATGCTTCGTACCTGTTTGGCCGGTTTCTTGAAATGATGAAAAGCTGATATTGAAATTCAATTATTTAATGAGGTTCTCAATTCATTCCAACGCACAATAATTACCAACCAGATACTAAGAGAGTGAGGTAAAATGGCAGTAGGTAAACTTACAGGCCCTAAGAAGGCAGCAATTCTGTTGCTTGCCCTGGGAGAAGACGCGGCAGCGGACGTGATGAAAAATTTGGAAGAATCTGAAATACAGCAGGTAGGTTATTATATGTCCCGCTTTACGGATGTGGCTCCGGAAGAACTGGACCTGGTGCTTGAGGAATTCTATCGGAACTCGATTATGAGTGATGATGGCGTAAGCATAAGCTCATCGCCGGATTTCGTGAAGAACACCCTGACAAAAGCTTTAGGGGCAGACAAGGCAAAGGAGCTTGGTGAAAATCTGAGAGTTGGCGAGGATGATGTGGGACTTGATGCGTTGCGATACGCAGAACCCATAATGATCTCAAATTATATCCGAACTGAACATCCCCAGACAATTGCACTGATTCTTTCTTATTTAAAGAACGTTGAACAGGCGTCAAATGTACTTCGTGAATTACCGGAAAGTTTGCAGGCAGACGTGTTGTACCGTATGGCAATGATTGAAAGCATTCCTCCCGGGGTTGTTTCGGAAATGAATGAGGTGCTGACGGAAGAAATGAAAACAGCAGGAAGTATGGCAACGGCTGTGGGTGGAATTGAACCTGTGGCAGAAATTATAAATGCGGTGGATAAAGCCACTGAAACCAGAATTTTGGCCAGCATAGAGGAAACAAATCCGGATCTTGCAGAACAGATTCGTGAGCTGATGTTCACCTTTGAAGATATGGCTCTGATCGATGCCAAGCAGATGCAGATTGTGATGAAAGATGTGGATCAGGCGGATATGGTGCTTGCACTGAAAACAGCCAGTGATGCAGTTAAGGACCTGATCTTCAGCAGCATGTCTACAAGGGCGGCAGAAATGGTAAGGGACGATCTGGAGAACCTTGGTCCGGCTAAAATAACTGATGTAGAAGCAGCGCAGCAAAAAATCATCAAGGTTGTCAAGCGGCTTGAGGAAGAAGGAACTATAGTTATTGCTGGAGCCGGCGGGGGTGACGTTGTTTAATAAGTCAATTTTGATACTTTCTTGAGGGATTACGGTAATTCAGTTCACAGTTTAGAAAATTGGCAATCTGATGTGAAATATGTCAGGATATTGGTTGCTGTTTTCAAATCCCATGATTTTATGCTGCAGCTGAAAAATTCTTCTAACCTTCCATTTTGAATTCAGCAAACAAGTTGGTGACAAATTTCCAGAATTAATTTTGTTGCCTGACTTTCCTATTTTGAAGATTTTAATTTTCTGGGTTTTGTGATGCCAAAAACAATGTTTGAAAAAATCTGGAATGCCCATCTTGTTCATGAGCAGGAAGGGAACTCGATCGTTTATATAGACCGGCACCTGGTACATGAAGTAACTTCACCTCAGGCCTTTGATGGATTACGCATGTCCGGTCGGTCCGTGCTTCATCCAGAATTAACTTACGCGGTTCCTGATCATAACGTCCCCACCAAAAACCAGGACAAACCAATTGAAGATCCAATTGCAGCACTGCAGGTAGAAACTTTGCGAAGCAACTGCAAAGAATTCGGAATAACACTCTTTGATTTGGGAGATGAACGTTCCGGAATTGTGCATGTGATTGGTCCGGAGCAAGGACTGACGCTACCATGGTCAACTATAGTTTGCGGAGATTCTCACACCGCGACTCATGGAGCGTTTGGAGCTCTGGCTTTTGGAATTGGAACTTCTGAAGTAGAGCATGTGCTGGCCACGCAGACATTGCAGCAGAAGAAACCAAAAACCATGCTGGTTGAAGTTGAGGGCATGCTTCCAAATAATGTGACTCCAAAAGATATTATTCTTGCAATCATAGGCAAAATAGGAACTGCGGGGGGTACAGGTTACGTAATTGAGTATGCAGGAGATGCAATTCGATGCATGTCAATGGAAGGGCGCATGACCCTTTGCAATATGACAATAGAAGCAGGTGCGCGTGCAGGTATGGTCGCTCCTGATGAAACAACATTTGAATATCTTAAGGACAGGCCGTTTTCTCCTAAAGGTGATGCTTTTGATGAGGCAGTTTCAGTGTGGAAGCAGCTGCCCACTGACGAAGATGCTGAATTTGATCTTACGGTGAATATAAATGCAGAGGATGTATTGCCGCAGGTAACATGGGGAACAAGCCCGGGCATGGTAACAGATATCAACAGCAGAGTCCCTGACCCGGAGAAGATACAAAATCCTTCAGAGAGGAAATCTGTGGAAAAAGCCTTGAAATATATGGATCTCAAGGCAAACCTCCCTATCAAGGAAATCAGCATTGATCGGGTGTTTATTGGTTCATGCACAAATTCACGCATAGAAGATCTTCGTTCTGTCGCGGAGTTTGTAAAAGGCCGCAAAGTAAGCGAAGACGTCTCTGCCATGATTGTCCCTGGAAGCGGTTTGATCAAGCAACAGGCAGAGCAGGAAGGACTGGATAAAATATTTATTGCAGCAGGCTTTGAATGGCGTCAGCCAGGATGTTCCATGTGCCTGGGGATGAATGATGATATACTGAAACCCGGCGAACGCTGTGCTTCAACAAGCAATAGAAACTTTGAAGGCCGCCAGGGTAAAGGAGGCCGTACGCATCTTGTCAGTCCGCTGATGGCAGCCGCGGCGGCCATTGCTGGACATTTTGTTGATCCACGCACTTACTAGATCTATATTAATAATATAAATTTTTAAAATGGAAGCATTTGAAACTCTTTCTGGAAAAGCTGTGCCGCTTGATATAATAAATGTGGATACAGACCAGATTATTCCAAAACAATTTTTAAAAAAAATAGATCGTGCTGGATTTGGTGTTCATCTGTTTCATGACTGGCGTTACCTGGATGACGCAGGTACTGAGCAGAATCCTGAGTTTGTACTCAATATTCAGCGTTATCAAGGTTCAAAAATTTTGCTGACTCGGGATAATTTCGGCTGTGGATCAAGCCGTGAACATGCTCCCTGGGCTTTGCATGATTACGGCTTCAGGTGTATTATTGCTTCCAGTTTTGCTGATATTTTTTATAACAATTGCAGGAAAAACGGAATTTTGGCTGTTGTACTTCAGGATGATGAAATACAGGCCTTGTTTGAGGAAGTTGAAGCAAATGAAGGATGCTTGCTGTCAGTGGACCTTCCCCGGCAGAATGTAACCACTCCTGAGGGCAATGAGTTCTCTTTCGAGATTGATTCGTTCGCAAAAAACTGTCTGCTTAAAGGACTGGACGATATCGGCTGGACTCTGCAGTTTGAAGATAAAATTCAGAGTTATGAAAAGCAGGCCAGGAGCGAAAAACCATGGTTATTCATTAGCGAATAATTTTTTATTCTGCACACTCCTTCAAATAAAAACCTCCCGTACAAATTCAATAGATCTCTGGCTCCCTTCAGGTTATATTTCCTAATAATTGGGCAAATTTCAGATCATCTTTGATACTGATAACCCCATTTCACTCCATTTTTTGAAAAAACAATCTACCACAATTGTTTTATCCTTGCCCTGAAAATGCCGGCGCAGGACAAAAGATAGTATTTCCACATGCGAAAAAATCTCTCGTCGTAATCGTCTTTAATATATTTCCAGTTTTCTTATTTTCAAGCATTGTAGACTGTGGTTTTTGAGTACTAATTGCGGGTCGGCCAACAAACCGTGTGTGCCTGCTTTTGCTTATATTTTGTGTATTTGCTATAGTAGCAAAATAGATGGTGAATGAGTAATTACCAAAGACCGACTGCAAAAATTTACTTTATAAAAAAGATCAAATATACATGATAAAGCAAAAAATTCCCTGTTATTGCATATATTCATTATTCCATATCTGATCTCAGTATTATTCATAAGTAAACTCAGTATTTGATGAAAGTTTTTTGCCGATCTATCCTGATATTTTTTTCTGCAGTATTGTTCTGTGCCTGCGGTCGTTCTGATTTAATTCGTATACGCATGCTGGCACCGGTTATTGAAGCCAAAAAGGATCACTCCATTTTAACCGATAC
Source organism: uncultured Pseudomonadota bacterium (assembly GCA_913052275.1). Lineage (GTDB taxonomy): Bacteria > SAR324 > SAR324 > SAR324 > NAC60-12 > Arctic96AD-7. The sequence continues at coordinate 10,108 of CAJXDX010000030.1, forward strand.
AAAAGAATCTTCTACACCCTCATATACCAATACATCAAACGGCGGCAGTTTATATTTTTTATTAAAAAGTATCGGATTAGGATATACTACAGTTACAACTAAATTTGAAAAGACAGGTACAAATCTTAAGGAGACAACAACTCTTAAAACAAATTTCTATGATCTGGCTTTTGGATTAGGTGAAAACTACTCATTTATGTGGGGTGCCGGAGTTCTTTCTGGCTTAGAGCATGAAAGGTATTTGGAATATACTGATAAAGGAAAAGATCAGCTCTGGGTGAACAGTGATCCCGTAGGACATTCTTTATTTTTTATGCTGGCTCACCATGGATTTGGTTTTGAAACACTGCTGGGCTATCGAATGAACTTCATAAAGACAGACGTTAGCTATAAAGATAGCATTATTCCTTCAGACGTTAGCTATGAAGATACTAACATAAGTATAACAACCGCCCAGGTGCAACTGGGAATAGGAGTTACTTTCTGAATTTAGTGATGAGGAGGTTTTGTGGAACGAAAGTCACGCAAAATCTGGGTCCGGTTTTTTACTCTGCTGTGTTTACTTACTCTTTCCGTTTCCTGTTCGAGCAGCGACGATGAGGAAGAATCGACTGACACTGCCGGTACTGACACATCCGCGCCAACTGTAACCGCTGTTTCTCCAGAAGATGGTGCTGCTGATGTTTCAGTCAGCAGTACAATCTCGGTCACTTTCAGCAAGTCTATTGAACCGGTATATGCCACAACTTCTTCAAGTGAAGTCTGCAGCGGTACCATGCAGATTTCCACGGACAGCTTCAACAGCTGTATCCCTGCTGTTGTCACATACGATACTTCCCGCAGAACATACACCCTGACTGCAGGTTCCAGTTCCGTTTCACGAGAACTGGCTTCCTTAACAAAGCATCAACTGAAAGTTACTACCGGCATTAAAGATTATTTCGGCAAAGCGCTGGCTGAAGATTATACATCGTCAGGATTTACTACTGTCTCTGTCTGTTCCTCCGGATGCACCTGGACGGACGCTGGAGCATCAGGTCTTACTGCAGGTATCGGGCACGCCCTTGTTTTTCATCAAGGCAAACTTTGGGTTACGGGGGGAGGAAACGGGAGTTCTGTGTACAGCAAAGTCTATTATTCCTCGGATGGAGCAAGTTGGACTGATGCAAGCGCCACTGGAAGCTGGAGCGGACGCAACCATCATGCAGCGACAGCATTTGACGGAAAGCTGTGGGTTGCCGGAGGAGGCAGCAACGGTTCAAGTCTGCTGAATGATGTTTTAAGGTCCAGTGACGGCAAGACATGGACGCAGGTCACCAGTTCCGCGGCATGGACACCCAGACATAAGCATTCCCTGCTGGTTTTCAATAACAAGCTATATCTGCTTGGTGGAATTGACAACAGCACCTCATACATGAATGATATCTGGTCTTCAAGTGACGGCGAAACATGGACGCAGGTCACCGATAATGCCTCCTGGTCAAAACGCTATGGACATGCAGCAGCAGTGTTCAATAACAAAATCTGGATTATGGGCGGTGACAACGGCAGTTTGCTGAGTGATGTATGGTATTCAAGCAATGACAACGCCTCTTCCTGGACACAAGCCTCCACATCAGGCTCCATGTGGTCAGCACGCTCCGGGCACACTGCAGTCGTTTTCGATGGGAAATTGTGGGTGTTTGGTGGAAACGCGGGCAGCGGGTCTTTAAACTCCTGGAGTTCTACAGACGGCAGTGTATGGTCAGATGCAGGTGCAATAGCAAATGAAACTTCAAGGAGTGGAATGGGGTGGGCAGTAATGGGCAATCGTCTTTATATCTCGGGTGGATATATTGGTAACAACACCTACAAGGATGATGTTAAAAAATACGGTCCTTAGTCCAGGAGTAATACTTTTTGCAGATAACTGATCACATAAAATTGAATCAGGGAATTATTTGCTCTCAAAAGAGCTTACGTGACTTGCCGGAGTTTCAGGAACATAATCCAGAAAAAACCTCGAAATATTCCGGAAATGTTTTACTGACACATCCGGGATCATTGATGGTCACAGAAGCATCTCCGCATGCAGCCAGTGAAAAAGCCATGGCCATCCGGTGATCTTCGTAGGTGTCTATTTCTGCATTCTGAATTTTTTTCGGGGGATTTATAACCAGGTAATCTTCTCCTTCCTCAACTTCTGCGCCCAGTTTTCGCAGTTCAGTAGAAACAGCTTTTAGTCTTTCCGTTTCCTTAACCCTCCAGTTATGGATGTTGCGAATTGCGGTTTGTCCGGAAGCAAAGAGCGCGGCAACTGCTAATGTCATGGCCGCATCCGGCATCATGTTCATGTCCACATCAATGCCATTAAGTGATGATCCGCTGACTGTAATCTCCATTTCACTCCATTTAACATTTGTACCCATTTTTTCCAGCACTTCAGCAAAGCGGGAGTCACCCTGCAGGCTTTCAGTGCCGCAGCCTTTGACGGTCACGGGACCACCGGTGATTGCTGCACCCGCTAAAAAATAAGAGGCGGAAGACGCATCACCTTCCACGTAAATCTTCCCGGGGGAGCTGTATGGCATGCTGGGAACACGGAAATGCTTAAATTTATCATTCTCCACTGACACGCCGAAGCGCAGCATCAATTGAAGAGTCATTTCCACGTAAGGCACAGAAACAAGTTTGTCTGTGATTTCTATCTGTACCTCTGTTTTGGCGTAAGGAGCAGCCATTAGAATGGCACTCAGGTATTGGCTGCTGATTGCGCCGCTCAGACGAGTGGTTCCTCCTGGTAATCCGTTGGCGATCACTTCAACTGGAGGAGAATCCGTGCCGTTGATGCAGCTGACATCCGCACCAAGCTGCTTTAGTCCGTTTACCAGGTCTATGATGGGCCTTTCGCGCATACGCTGCACACCATCCAGTACAAAACGTCCCTGTCCAAGGGTCAATGCCGCGGTCAAAGGACGTATGGCAGTCCCGGCATTCCCAAGCATTAAAGTAGCTTCAGTAACCGGGATTGTCCCGGATGTTCCTTTAACAGAAATCCTGTTTTGATTGCGATCCTCCAGCACCTCCACTCCAAGCGTGTTAAGGGCTTCCACCATCCGGCGAGTGTCATCGCTATCCAGCAGATTATGAATTTCAGTATGCCCCTCAGCAAGCATGCTCAGCAGCAGGATGCGGTTGGAAAGGCTCTTTGAGCCGGGAAGATCAACTGTGCCGGAAATATTCTTAATTGGGGACAGGGTGAGTTTGTCCGGGAAACTCATGCAGTTCCCCGGATCTTTCGTTCGATGTAAAACTCTGCGGCTTTATAGGAACTGCGTACCAGCGGCCCGGAGGCTACATAGTCAAAACCCATTTTATCTCCAATCTGACCCAGTTCGTTGAATTCGTCCGGATGAAGGAATTTCAGGACTTTCAGGTGTTTCCTGGTGGGCTGAAGATATTGACCGATGGTCAGGAAATCAACTCCTGCATCACGCATGTCATCCATTGCCTGCAGTATTTCCCTGCGGCTTTCTCCCAGTCCGAGCATCAGTGAAGACTTGGTATATCCTTCCGGACAATTAGTCTTGAGGTAGCGCAAAACTTCCAGCGACTGGTCATAATCCGCACGATAATCCCTGACCTCAGGCGTAAGTCTGCGGACTGTTTCAAGATTGTGCGCCAGAACCGCAGGCGAGGCATCAATAATCTGCTGAACTAATTCTATCTCACCACGGAAATCAGGCATCAGCATTTCAATCAGCAACCTGGGGGATGTCCTTTGAGTTGCCTTGATGCAGCGTGCAATGTGAGAGGCTCCCTGGTCCGGAAGATCGTCACGGTTCACAGTGGTCAGAACCACGTAATTTAAATTCATTTTTTTAATCGTGCCTGCAAGCTTGGAAGGTTCATCAGCATCAAGCGCAGGGGGATATTTTGCAGACTTGACTGCGCAGAAGCGGCAGCCTCGTGTGCAGGTATCACCCATCAACATGAAAGTGGCGGTGCCACCGTTCCAGCATTCACCGATGTTCGGGCAATTTGCCTCCTCACAAACGGTACTCAAATTTAGTCTTGTGGAGCGGCTCTTTATCCATGAGTAACGATCTCCTCCTGGAAAGGGGACTTTGAGCCAGGGAGGTTTTTTTGAGTAGTGCTTTGCAGGCACGGTGGTCATAAATACCTATTGATCAGAAGAATCCGGAGGGTGTGCTCATTTGCAAACTACGACTGTCTCCGGTTTAGAATTTGAATTTTGCAGCTGCATTCTACCGCATAAAGTTTTTTAATGTGAAAAGTATTCCTACTAACTCATTTAAAATCATTACATAATCTGTATTAAATTACTAATTATGTCAATTTTGATTCCCCACACGCAGTGTCTTGAAAAAGCTGGTTTCGTTAATAGTACTTAATAAATATTCTTAAGACCGACATCCTTTAAGAGCTGAATTTCCAGTTCCAGCATTTCCCTTTCCTGCTTCTCAGATT
>CAJXDX010000031.1 GCA_913052275.1 uncultured Pseudomonadota bacterium
GGTGCTGTTGAAGTTTAGATTAAACATTTTCCAATTATTCTACAATTATTTATGCCCAAACTATTCGCGGTAGATTCCATGGTAGTTCTCTACAGGGGGTATTTTGCCATGATCCGTACTCCGCTGATAAATTCTAAAGGCTTGAACACAAGCGGAATCAGGACATTTTTAATGCAGTTGATAAAGATAATTGAAGAAGATAAGCCGGATTATCTGGCAGTTGCATCGGATTCAATGGAGCCAACCTTCCGCCACAAAAGGTTTCCGGAATATAAAGCTACTCGTGAAAAAATGCCGGAGGATCTTGTTGAGCAGCTCCCATATCTGCCAAGGCTGGTGGAGGCGCTTAATCTGCCGTACTTGATTCTTCCAGGATACGAGGCAGACGACATTGTGGGCACGCTGATGAGGCTTTGCCGTGAAGCGGAAATAGAGGGCGTGATGGTGACAAGTGATAAGGATTACATGCAGTTGATCGGCGAGAAAATTGTGATGCTGAACCACCGTAACGAGCGTATAGGAATCAGCGGAGTGCAGGAAAAATTCGGCTGCGTTCCTGAGCAGGTGGTGGAACTGCTGGGGCTGATGGGAGATTCTTCAGATAATATTCCCGGAGTAAGAGGAGTTGGTGAAAAAACCGCAGCCAAGCTCATATCAGAATTTGGAAGCATAGAAGGTGTTTATGAAAATCTTGAAAGAATCAGCGGCAAAAGCCTGAAGGAAAAACTGGAAACTGATCATGAAAATGCCTTCCTTTCCAGGGAACTTGCCACTATTGACTGTCATGTGCCTCTATCTGTCACGCTGGAGGATGTTCATCTTGGAGAAACAGATTTATACAATAATGATGAATTATATGCCTTGCTCGAAGAGCTTGAGTTCAGAACACTGATGAACCGCCTGATAAAAAAAAGGGGTACTGTTTCAGCGGGTCAGGAGTCAGGACCTGCAGATGCTGAAGTCAGGGAATCCTCCCAGGATGACAATCAGGAGCTGCTTTCTTCGGAAGAAGAAACTGATCATGGCTACCTTGAAGTCGAATGCTCTGTAATTGAAACTGCAGAACAATTACGAACTCTAATCAATGAATTTTCGAATAAAAGCAGGCTGGCCCTTGCATTGGATATTAAAGGTGAGCATCAGCTGGATTTGTGGCTAAAGGGACTGGCGTTTTGTGCTGATGCTGAAAAAGCAGTTTATATTGATTTAGATCGCACTGAAACTGAAAGGACAGAAATTATTGGGCAACTGAAAACAGTCCTGGAGTCTGCTGAGCATCCGAAAATATTCTATGACCTTAAAAAAGCCGTACAGCTTTTTTCCAAATTGGGAATACAGATTGAGGGAGTTGAATCGGATATTTTACTGGCTGCCCACATGACAGATCCGCTGGGAAGACGCTACGACCTTGATTACCTGCTGGGACGCAAGCTGAATATGAAAAGGAAATCCAGGGAATCTGCCGATGCATCAAAGCAGAGCCAGATGAACATGTTTGAAGAATCTGATGAAGAAGATTACACCCGGCATTGTGAAAACGCGGCCATAGTTTTTCAACTGCATGAACTGCTTAAAGCACAGCTGAAGCAAACCGGAATGGAGGGAGCATACCGCAACATAGAAATTCCTCTGGCCGGTACTCTGGCAGCACTTGAAATGGCCGGGGTTAAGCTGGATGTTGAAGGATTGAATAAAGTTGCGCTTGAGTTTGAAGGACGCCTGACAGAATTACGCAAAAAAATAACTGACCTGGCAGGGGAAGAATTTAATCCAAATTCTGTAATTGAACTGCAGAATATTCTTTATGAAAAACTTCGACTGCATGAGCGGTTCAATATCAAACCAAAAAAAATCAAGCTTGGCAACCGGATGTCAACGGATGAGGAAACATTGGAAAAACTGGCTGAAGATGATTTGCCCCGCACTATCCTGAATTATCGTACACTTAACAAACTGAAAAACACATATATTGATCAGCTTCCCGGATATGTCCATTCAGACAGTGGAAACATCCACTCAACATTTCATCAAACCGGAACAGCAACAGGGCGTCTCTCATCTGAAAATCCAAATTTGCAGAATATTCCTGTACGTTCCAGTGAAGGACGACGTGTCCGTCGTGCCTTCATTGCATCCGGAACTGAAAAGCTTCTGATTTCTGCTGATTACAGCCAGATTGAACTTAGAGTTGTGGCACATTATTCAAAAGACCCGACTTTTCTGGATGCATACCGTCGTAACCTTGATATTCACTCGCTGACCGCTTCAACCATATATGGCGTAGCGGAAAAAGATGTAACACGTGAGATGCGCGACAGAGCAAAAGAAGTCAATTTCGGACTTATTTATCGAATGGGTGCAGAGAGGCTGTCAATAGTGACCAAAACTCCAAAAGCGGAGGCAAAAGAATTTATTGAACGCTATTTTGAGAAATACAGCACTATTCACGCGCTGCAGGAGCGATTCCTGGAACAGGCACGCAAGGAAGGTTTTTCAGAGACATTATTCGGAAGAAGACGCTACCTGCCGGACATAAATGCAAAAGGACTATTGAAAAGAATGGCAGAAGGTGCCGCCATAAACACACCGATCCAGGGTTCTGCAGCAGAAATCATCAAACTGGCAATGATTGATGTGGAACATCTGCTGCGAGAAAAAAAAATGCAGTCCAGAATGATCCTTACAGTGCATGACGAACTGGTTTTTGATGCACTCAAAGAGGAGGAAGACGAACTGTGCGAAATTGTTAAGCATGCAATGGAGAACGTGGTAGGACTTGAAGTGCCGCTGCTGGTGGAAATCGGCAAAGGCCAGACCTGGCTTGATGCTCATTGAGCTTATATATAATCAAATGCTTTCAAAAGTTATTTTGTATGACTAACACGCAACTTTTATTGTGAATTTCTTAGAATTAAAATGCTTTTGAAAAATTATGGTCATTGTTACAATATGAAAACCTATCAGCAAACATGAAAATTTTCAGGAGAAAATAATGGTAACAGCACTAGTACTTTTAAATCTCGACCGGAATCAAATTAAAGACGTTTCGCAAAAACTGGTAGATATGCAGGAAGTTTCAGAGGTCTATTCTGTTGCGGGACGTTATGATTTAGTGGCGATAATACGAGTAAAAAATAATGAACAAATCGCTGATACAATCACGGGAAAATTCTCGGAGCTGGAAGGCATAACAGCCACAGAAACCCTGATTGCCTTCAACACTTTTTCTCGACATGATCTGGAACTGATGTTTTCAATCGGAGAGTGATAGCAAGTGTCAGCTCCGCGAATGAAGCAGTCAATAGAGGTCCGGGACGCAATATCCCGGATGAGTCCCTACAAACCTCCTCTTGAAAACCGCGATCCGGAAGCATTCCTGCTGATGGATTTCAACGAATCTCCCCTGCCGCCTCCTCCGGGAGTAATACAAAAAATTTCAGAATTCCTTAACTCGCATGTTCACGTTTATCCCATATATGGTGATTTCCTTGAGAAACTCGGAAATTATTCCGGTGTCCCTGCCGAAAACCTGCTGCTGACAAACGGTTCAGACCAGGCAATTGACATCATAATGAGATGCCTGCTGGAAAACGGAGAAGAAGCGGCAATGGTGCAGCCTGGATTTCAGATGTACAACCAGACTGCGGGTACGCTTGGATGTAAATTGAGTGGACCGCAATTCCCAGCAGATTTTGATTTCCCGCACCAGGAATTGAAAGAATCTGTAAACACAAAAACACGCTTGATTGTGATAATCAACCCAAATAATCCCACAGGCACGTCCGTATCACTGGAGCAAATTGAGGATTTGCTAAAATCATTTCCGGACATTCCAGTGCTTGTTGATGAAGCATATTACGAATTTACCGGCGAAACCTGTGTTTCGCTTTTGTCCAGCTACCCAAATTTGATTGTCATCCGTACTTTTTCCAAAGCGCTTGCTTTACCCAGCCTGCGTTTGGGTTACGTGATAGCAAGTCCGGACTTCATTCTTGAGCTTCAGAAAATACGCGGTCCATACGATGTGAATGTTGTGGCGGTATTAGCGGCACGCGAGCAGCTGAATCACCCGGAACACTGGCAAAAAATGGTGAGGCACCTGATGGATGAATGCAAACCGGCGATAGAAAAGTATTTTGACGAAAAGCAGGTGAGATATTTTTCCAGCAAGGCAAATTTCATGTTAGTAGAACCTCCTGATGTCCAGCAAGCCTGCAAGTTTCTGATGGAGAATAAAATTCTTGTAAGGCCGATGAGGCCGCCGATAGCCCACACGTTCCGCATGAGCCTGAGGATGATGCCGGAAATGCAGTGTTTTATGGATGTTTACAGCCGTTATTTAAACAGCTGAGTAAAAAATGGCAAATTGGTGGGATAATTGCATACATGCAGGTTCTTATGAAGGAACCGCACAGGAGGTCACCGTTTTCCAAGGAAGGAAAAAATTGACAAGGACGACAAGATTTTTACGATGGCCTCCTGTGTACTCCGCTTAAGTCTTTTCCTCCTCTTGCTGTTCGTTCCTTTTTCCAGCAATTTCATCAAGTACATCCAGGTACATTCCACAAAGTGATGGCCACTGATCAGATTTGGTCAGTTCTTTTCGAAATACATTAAAGGCGGCAAATTTTGTTTGCCTTAAATCATCATCTTCAAAGACCGGAAGGGAAACACTTTCCTGAGTAAAGGGTGAGAGCCAGGTGAAAAAATCGGTGCAGAGCTGATGGGGCTCAGCAGTGTAAATCATCTGCATTTTGCTTAAAAACAGGGTCGCGATTGTTTCACGGTTCCTAGCAGGCAAGGAAATTATTCCTGATGACGCCTTAGTCAAAAGGTTTGTTTCAACGGCCATCACGAACAGCAGGTAGTCACTCCATTTGCCTGAAAGACCATATGACTGCGCTTCAGGTGAACTGGCCCACTCAGTCAAATATTCCTGAAGACGGTAATAGCCGCTTAAAATGTTTTTTTGTGAGCGTTTCTGTCGTCCATACCATACCATTACCTGATGCTCGATTTTTGAAATGCTGCTGCTGTTCAATTGGCTCCAGATCATCAGCAGCAGGGACTCCATTCCTTTCAGCATTTCCATGTAATTTTTGCCCAAATCCCTTTCAAGCCAGGCACAGTGAAAAGGCATGGTGTGAGCGGCATTCAGTGCATCAATGATCTTTTCCAGCTGCAGGGATGCTTCTTCCTTCAACCATTCTTCAGGGTTCATGTTTTCTTTTTTTGAGAAAGCCATCAGCTGTTAACTTTAAAAACCTGTTCCATCTGTTTCAATCTGCTGAGTATTGCAGGCATATCTGGTGGAACATCATTTAAATCCAGTGTATTTTCAGGTATATATTTCAGAGTTGTCTGGTCATCACATAGCCATTCAACAAGTTTGGCATGATCGAGTTTAGCAGTATCTTTAATCTGCAGTCTCAAACGGTTGCGTTCATGTTCTATCTTTTCCACACCATGAAGTTGTCCCCACAGTCTAATTTCAGCGTGCCTGAATATATTAAGCACCGGTTCCGGAAGCATTCCGAACCGGTCTTCGATACCGGTGCGGAATTCCCACAGGTCTTCCTTCGTGGGCAGAGTCCCAACCGCTTTATACAGGGACAGGCGCTGGCTGGTACTGCTTATGTAGGATTCCGGAATCAGCTGATCAATCTGGTTCAGCTTAACCTGGATGTCTTCCACTGATAATCCTGATTCAGATTGTCGCAGCTTTTTGACGGCTCTATCCACCATTTGGGTGTAAAGCTCCAGCCCCACACTGGCTATTTGCCCGGACTGCTCTGATCCCAGCAAATTGCCGGCTCCTCTAATTTCCAAGTCCCTGGAAGCAACTTTAAATCCCGCTCCAAGGTCGTTCAGGTCCTGCAGAACATTCAGTCGTTCATTTGCGACTCCGCTTAAGATCAAATCTGGTGGAACCAGCAAATAGGCATAAGCCTGCACATTGCTGCGTCCAACTCTTCCCCGCAGCTGATAGAGTTGAGACAGTCCAAAAGTATGTGCGTTGTTAATTATGATTGTATTGGCATTCGTGATATCAAGACCGGACTCAATAATTGTAGTAGAGAGTAAAACATCAAATTCTCCCTCAATAAATTCCATCATTACTTTTTCCAGTTTTTCTTCCCTCATTTGACCATGCCCGATTACAATCCTCACATTCGGAAGGATACTGTCAAGATAGCGTCCATATTCATAAATAGTATCAATACGGTTGTGAACTATATAAACCTGGCCGCCCCGGCGTATTTCCCGGCTGACTGCTTCCTGTATAATATAATCATTGGCAGGCAGCAATCTGGTCCGAACTGCCCTGCGGTCTGCAGGCGGAGTGTTTACCAGGCTAAGATCCCGTATCCCCATCAATGACATGTGCAGTGTGCGCGGAATTGGAGTAGCCGAAAGTGTGAGGACATCAACTGAGGCCCTGAAGCGTTTTATCTTTTCCTTGTGTCTGACCCCGAAACGATGTTCTTCATCAACAACAAGCAATCCCAACTCCCTGAATTTTACCTCTGTTGAGAGCATACGGTGTGTTCCAATAAGCACATCGATTTTACCCTCATGCAAACGTTTTATAATTTTTTTCTGTTCCGCAGCTGTGCGAAAACGGCTGATAGCTTCTATTATAAAAGGAGTGTCTTCAAAACGTCTGCTGAAAGTCTCAAAGTGCTGCTGTGCGAGAATTGTGGTAGGAACAAGAATCGCGACCTGCTTTTCCTGCTGAACAGCCTTGAAGGCGGCACGCATGGCAATCTCAGTTTTTCCAAAACCAACATCTCCGCAAACGAGCCTGTCCATTGGCATCTTCTTTTCCATATCTGCTTTGACAGAACTGATCACATCCAGCTGATCCCGTGTTTCTTCAAACTCAAAGCGCAGTTCAAATTTCTGCATTTCCAGATCATCCGCTGCAAAGGCAAAACCCTTGCGGGCTTTACGTTCAGCATAAATATCTGCCAGTTCTTCGGCAATGTTCTCCACAGTTTTCGCAACCTTGCTGCGAGTTTTTTTCCAGGCTCTTTCTCCAAGCTTGCTCAATTTAGGAGTTGTACCATCCGCATTCACATATTTCTGCACAAGGTGGATTTTATCTACAGGCACATAAACTTTTTCATCACGCGCGAAAACCAGCTGCATGAACTCATTTTGCTTGCCTCCCGCGGAAATTTTCTGCAAACCATTGTAGAGCCCGATTCCGTAGTCCAGGTGAACCACATGATCTCCTTCCCTTAGATCATCAAGGTTTCCTGCAGTCTGGTGAACTTGGGCACGCTGTAAGCGGCGATTCCTCGTTTTTTCACCGAAAACTTCTTCCTCAGTCAGTAAAACGAAAAGAGCTTTCCCATTTGAATCAAGTTTTCTGAATCCTGAAGAAACTTTTCCTGTTAAAATCGGGATCGAGTCAGATGTGTTTTCAGTATCATTTTTCTCAAGCCACTCAAGCCATGGACACCTGTTTGCGGTCAGTTGATCTCCCGCTGAAGTGCTTTCCACGCCTAAATCGTCCAGCAGCTGCTGAAAACCATCTGCATGCGTTTGGTTTTTCGCACTCAGCAAGACCGGTGTTCCGGAGCTTTGCCATTTTTGAAGCAGCTGTACCATGTAGCCTGCTGCGGAAGTTGCTTTCGCACTTTCGAATTGATGACGCAGGGATTTGTTATCTACAAACTGAAGCTGGTGTACCGTACGTGCTGCAGTGTTATTAATATTCATTGAATTCAAAACCAGGCTGACATGCTTATTAAGCTGAGTCTGCAGTTCTCTGTGAGTTAAAAATAATGATTCCGGAGAGAGAGTAAGCTTGTTTTGCTGACCACTGATTTCGTACTCCGTAAAGACTTCCTGGTAAAAACTGTCAGCACGCTTATTTACATTTTTTTCTTCATTAACTATCAATAGGAATTCATCGGGGAAATAATCAAATAATGTTTCCAGTTCTGGATAGAATAAAGGGGAAAGAGATTCAATTCCGGGGAACCCTTCTTTTTTTTGCAGACTTTGTCTTAATCGCAATAAGACTTCCGGAGTACATTCTTTGCGGTATTCTGGCAAGCTTTGGCGTGCAAAATCGATATTTTCCTGGTTAAACAGTATTTCACCTGCAGGGAGAATTTTTAATGAACCCAATTCAGTTTGATCTGTGTGCTGAGTTTGAATATCAAAAGGTTTGAGGAACTGTACCTTGGAATTTTCAGAAAATTCTATTCGCACCGGTTTTTCCAGGTTTAATGGAAAAACGTCCAGTATTCCTCCATGGGTACTAAACTCTCCCAGCTCTTCAACCACATCAACCTGAATGTATCCGGAATTAAGCAGCTGCTGCCTGATTTCATCCGGACTTCCGACAAATTCATTTGTCAGTGTAATAGTGTTTTTTAGAAAATCATTTCGAGGCAGAAAACACTGCATCAGTGCATTGGGTGTGGTAATCAGGATACGTGCCTGCTGATTTAGCAAAGCGTCAAGGGTTTGAAAACGCTGTGCTATCAGGCCTTTGTGCGGTGAAAAATTGTCGTATGGAAGCACATCCCAGAAGGGGAAAAAATGCACCCCCTCTCTTCCAAAATAATAATAGATGTCATGCAGGAAAACTTCGGCAATATCAAAAGATTCGCAGACCACCACAACAGGGACTGTTTTTCCTGAAGACTGGCCGGATATTTTGCTGAGCATGGAAACCACAAGTGCTTTGCTGGATCCTGCAAGTTCCTGAAGTTCAACTGGAGCAGAGTCTCCATTTATATTGTTCAGGATTTTCTGGAGTGAAGAAGACATGAATTTGGTAAAAAACCAGGGCAGAGTTCGGTGTTCATGTCTGGCTGAGAATATCCAGGACTACAACATAGACAAGAGGATACTCTACATCTTCATTTATGATCCGGACAATTTCATACCTTACTTCATCAAGAACAAATTCTCCTTCCTCCACAAGCAGTTCTTCTTCAAACTCAATTTGGACTCCATCCTGTTCTCCCAACAGTCCGTGGATGTTCACAATTACAGTGGAGGTATTTTCGTCAGTCATTTCTAAGCTAGTTGAAGAACAGTCAGTACCACGAAGACCGGGACCTTGTTCAGATTATTATTCCCAGGTTAAGATTGAGCATTACTTCAGGAGTGAAGCATTATTCATTCTGTTGATATTATGCTGCCAAGTATTATTATTCCCATTCAAGCAGGAATGTCTTTAGAAAAAAATCACAGGTTGATGAAGACATGAAAAGTCATAATTACTTTCTCGTTTGTCACATACAGGCAGCTGGATTCCCGCTTTAACAGGAATGCCAATTTCTTTATGTTTTCACCAAGGATAATGAAACTTAGGACAAGCATAGATTTGAATCAAGTTTTAATTCTAAATATTTGTGATAACTGTAATTTTTAAGGAGAATTATCTCACATTGCGGCAAATTAGAATTATCCTCATAGTCCCCGGCTTCATTCGCTTCAATCGTTTGTCCTCAGTTTTTCCCAAGCTTTAAATGGAACAGTATTGGAAAGGTCTGGAAAAAAAGACTGAGTTTTCATCAACGGCAGGCTCGCAATACTAGATTGTACGATTACGTGCTGATTGCTCTAAAGCTTGAGTTTAAAGACTGAGATTGCCATAATTTTTCTGTAAGTTTTAAGTTTTTCCTCGAATAAAGGAGGTAATAACTGGGATATTAAATAAATAATGAGCAAAACCGAAAGAACCCTGATTTTCACTTCCACGGAAAAAAGGAGCATTTACAGTTTAAGCGGGGTACTTTTTTTCAGGATGTTCAGCATTTTTCTGCTGCTGCCGGTTTTCAGCGTTCTTGCTTTGGATTTGGAGGAGGCAACACCATTTCTGATTGGAGTTGCTTTTGGCGCATATGGCTTGACACAGGGGTTTCTTCAGCTTCCATTCGGAATGTGGAGCGACAGGGCCGGCAGAAAAAAAGTGATCGTGATCGGTTTGGGGCTGTTCATTATTGGGAACCTGCTTGCTGCTGCGGCAGATTCTATTTACTTGATGATTATTGCCCGTTTTCTTCAAGGTACAGGGGCAATCAGTTCAACCGTGTTTGCTCTGGTTGCGGATTTAACTCGTCCTGAAGTCAGAACACGTGCCAATGCGGCTATGGGTATCAGCATCGGGACTGCTTTTGCGATTGCATTTATAGCAGCTCCGTTTCTTGGTGAGTGGCTGGGATTGGGTGGAATGTTTGGAATGATTGCAATTTTTTCCGTAGTCAGTCTGGTACTGGTGCTGACCACGGTTCCAAATCCGGAGGCAATACCCTTGATTCCGGAAAATACCTCCTTCCTGAAAATGACAAAAACAGTATGGAGGGTTCCTTCTTTGCGTACTATTTGCTGGGGAGGGTTTGTTTGTGGTGCTGGTCTTTCATCCACGTTTTTCCTGATACCAATGATCCTGGTAAAGCAAGGATATGAACGTGCGGAAATGTGGAAAATATACTTGCCGATGATGCTTGCAGGAGCTTTGATGATGATACTTGCGGCTGTTTTCGCGGAAATCCGTAACCGCTTTCGTGAAGTTATGCTGTTTGGAGTAGTTCTGCTGCTGCTGTCGGCTGTCGCGATGGGAATTGGGCAGGAGCAGCAGATGCTGCTTTGGTTTGTAGCTGCTCTGTTCTTATTTTTCATGGGGTTCAACATTTTTGAACCAATTTTCCCTTCTCTTGTTACTCGGACAACTACAGCGGAGACCAAAGGGACTGCAATGGGTGTATACAACTTTGCACAGTTTTTTGGACATTTTGCCGGTGCAACTCTTGCCGGCGCGCTTTATCTGAATCACTTTTACATTTTCCTTTTGCTGATTGCCCTGGCTGAATTCTGGTTTTTCTATTTAACACTTTCGTTTACAAATCCTGAAAAAAGTATTAAAAAAATATGATGGATTAATGAATTGCTTTTCATCATGAAATATTAGGCTGAAGAATTGCTTGGATACAGAAGTATTTTTGCACTTAAACTGAAACCTGTACTCTCAATAAAAAGATGTCTGAAAAACTTAAACCTGTAATTGTACCCCTGCTCCCGATGAGGGAAGAGATTGTATTTCCCGGAACGACTGCTCCGTTTTTCGTTGGCCGTCAGTCTTCAATGGATGCTTTAGATCGTGCTCTCTCCGGTGATCGGGAAATTTTTGTGGTGACTCAACGGGATTCTTCGGTAGAGAATCCAAAGGAGAGTGATTTGTATGATATAGGGGTGCTTGGTAGTGTCCTCCAGGTGATGAGACTGCCTAACGGCACAGTCAAAGCCCTGTTTGAGGGAAGCCGCAGGGGTAAACTGCTGGCTACAAAATTAGATGAAAAGGAATATTTAGCACAGGTTCAGCCAGTAGACGAAAGTGAACTGGAGTTTGATCAGGAACAGCTGGAGGATAAGGCAAAAAAGGTGCGTGATTTGTTCAAAAAATATGCAAACCAGCGGAAGCTCAAGTTGGGTAAAGATGTTTTAAAATCATTGAAGGAATTGGACCCCCTGAACGTGAGTGATAAGGCTGCGTCATTGTTGAAAATCCCAAATGAGCAAAAGCAAAAACTGCTGGAAACGCTGAATCCGGGAAGCAGGCTGCAGAAGGTTCTGGAGATTCTGCGGGATGAGATGAAAATTAAACAGCTTGAAAATAAGCTGAAAAAAGAAGCATCAGATAAGTTCAGTGACACGAAAAAAGAGGATTTTCTGCAAGACCAGCTGCGCAATATTCAGAAAGAACTTGGCCAGATGGAAGATCCAAAGGCTGAAATGGATGAGATTGCGGAACAGATCAAACAGGCGAAAATGCCTGAAGAGGTTGAAAGTGAAGCCGAAAAGGAATTAAAAAAACTGCGCATGATGTCGCCAATGTCATCTGAAGCAAATGTTGTAAGAAACTACCTTGAATGGCTGATAGCAATGCCATGGGAGATACGCACGGAAGATAATTTTGATCTTAAACAGGCAGAACAGATTCTTGATGAGGACCATTATGGTCTGGAAAAAATAAAGGAGCGCATCATTGAATATTTAGCTGTGGCTTCACTCAAAGGGAAAATGAAAGGTCCTATTCTTTGTCTGAACGGTCCTCCTGGTGTAGGCAAAACTTCTCTTGCCCAGTCGGTGGCACGCGCACTTGGAAGAAATTTTGTGCGCATCAGTCTTGGAGGAGTAAGAGATGAAGCAGAGATACGCGGTCACCGCCGTACTTATATCGGTGCCATGCCCGGAAAAATAATTCAGTCAATCAGAAAAGCAAAAAGCAAAAATCCAGTTTTGCTGATTGACGAAATCGACAAGCTGTACCAAAGCAACATCAGTGATCCTTCCGCAGCAATGCTCGAGGTGCTGGACCCCGATCAAAACGACTCATTTATCGATCACTACCTCGATGTTGAATTCAGTTTGTCTGATGTCCTTTTCATTTGTACCGCGAACAGTCTGCAGAATATTACTAGTCCACTGCTTGACAGAATGGAGGTCATTGAACTGACAGGTTATACAGAATTGGAAAAACATCACATTGCAACACAGTTTCTGACTCCCCGGCAGCGGAAGTTTCATGGTCTGGAAGAAAAACAGCTTCGTTTCAGGAAATCTGCGATAGAAGAAATCACGCACGGTTACACGCGTGAAGCCGGGGTGCGTAACCTGGAACGCGAAATCGGTAAGGTATGCAGGAAAGTAGTAACTCGTCTGGTACGTTCCAAAGGTAAAAAAGCTACTGTGGTAACACCAAAGCTGGTACACGAACTTCTTGGTGTACCAAAATATGAACGTGACCAGCGTGAAGATAAGAATGATGTAGGAGTTGCAATGGGATTGGGTGTCACTCCGATGGGCGGAGAGATGCTGCTGATTGAAGTAGGTTTAATGCCAGGTTCCGGAAAAGTTGTACTGACCGGGAAACTGGGAGATGTGATGCAAGAATCCGCCAAGGCGGCATTTTCCTATGTACGCAGCAATGCTGATTATTTAGGCATTGATCCTGAAAGATTCGCAATAACAGATTTACACGTTCATCTCCCTGAAGGAGCAACGCCGAAGGATGGTCCTTCAGCCGGACTTCCGCTGATCATGGCCATAATAAGCAGCTTTACTAAAATTTCAGTCAAGCACAATGTAGGCATGACAGGTGAAATCACATTGCGGGGACATGTAACTGAGATAGGCAGTTTGAAAGAAAAACTTATTGCCGCAAAGAGAGGGCTCCTGGATACAGTGCTGATTCCGGATGAAAATGAAAAAGATCTTGTCGAGGTTCCTGATGAGATTAAAAAAGGTTTGGATATAAATATTATTAAAAATGTCAAAGAAGCATTGGGTGTGGCCCTGGTTGCCCATCCTGAGGACCTGAAAGATCAGCAAAAAGGTGTTTCTGATATTTCATGGACAAGTGATTCAGGTTCCCAGCCTGCAGCATGAAATGAATTTATATCTCTCTGCTGCAAACCTGTACAGATAAATCCCTGATATTTTTAATGAATAAACTGGATACAAATTCTGATCTCTATAAAATCAGACATTCGCTTGCGCATGTTCTGGCCCAGGCAGTGCTGGAAATACGCCCCGGCGCAAAGCTTGGATTCGGGCCGCCGGTTGATAACGGATTTTATTATGATTTTGATCTGGAGGAACCGTTGACGCCGGAAGACTTGCCCAAACTGGAAAAGCGAATGCGGCATATTATCAAGTCGGGGCAGGTTTTTGAGCGTGAAGAACTGGACCAGGAAGACATGGTTGAACTTTTGAGCAGGGAAAATCAGCAGTACAAAATTGAGCAGGTGGAAGATCTTGTCGCCCAAAACGAAATAATAAGCCTTTACCGCAATGGTCCTTTCTGGGATTTGTGTGAAGGACCTCATGTGAAGTCAACCAGCGAAATTCCAAAAAACTGCTTTTCCCTTGATTCTCTGGCAGGTGCCTATTGGAAAGGTTCAGAAAAAAACAACATGATGCAGAGGGTTTATGGCCTGGCCTTTGAAACTGGGGAGCAGCTCAAGGAATATAAGGAGAAGCGCAGCCTGGCCATGCAGCGTGACCACAGGAAACTGAACAGCAAACTTCGTTATTTTACCATCAGCGAGGAGGTGGGCAAAGGGCTGCCCTTGTGGATGCCTAACGGCACCGTGATTCGGGATGAACTGGAAAAACTTGCCAGGGAAAAAGAATTTCTTGCAGGATACAAACGTGTATCAACTCCTCATATCACAAGAGAGGATTTATATTTTACTTCCGGACACCTGCCTTATTACCAGGAAAGCATGTTCCCGCCGATGGAAATGGATGGAGAACGGCTTTTTCTCAAGCCAATGAACTGTCCTCATCATCACATGATTTATAAAGCAGAGCCCAGGAGCTATCGTGATCTGCCCCTGCGTCTGGCAGAATACGGCACATGCTACCGCTATGAACAGTCTGGAGAAC
>CAJXDX010000032.1 GCA_913052275.1 uncultured Pseudomonadota bacterium
AAGCAGCATCCTGGACAGCCAGATTTTCACTATGCATCATCGGCATCAGCATGAAATGCCTTCTGTGAATATCTGGGTTGGCAAGATAGTCTTTATCACAACATAGTTGGCTCAAAACTAAAGCTCTCTTGTCACCAGCAAAAGCGCGAGGAGTATCTCTAAACACATTTCTTGTAAACTGGTCAAGTAATAAAATAAGCGCGAGGCATCCTGTTTCAGTATCTTCCCAATTGTCCAGTTTTCCTGCTATGGCATCTTCGATTGCATCGGAAAAACGATTTTCAATCATTTGATCAAAATCTTCTTTTTTTTTGAACCATTGTTCAGGTTTACACTCTTTGAACCAGAAGTTTAATATCTCTTCTTTTTCAGGCATTTTGAAATTCTTAATAATGATCAGATTTTAAGTTCATTTATTCACAATATCATGACTGGTTAAACACCAGAATGTTACAGCAATATTTCGTTTTTCTTTTTAGTCACAGTATTGCAGAGCAATTACGGAGCTTCTTTTCTGTCGTCTTTTCCGTAGTCACGTATGACTTCTGCAACTCTTATACGATAATTCCGGAATATTTCTTTAAGCCCCTTTTTCTGTGCTTCTCTATGTCCGAGATGCTCTCGCCACTGATTCAATGCATTTTCGTCTCGCCAGAAAGAAACAGACAGATATTTGCCTTCATTGTATAGGCTGGAGAAGCGTTCCACGGAAATGAATCCGTCTATCTTTTCCAGTTCAGGGCGCAATTCAGCTGCAAGGTCAAAATATTCCTGTGCACTTCCTATTTCTGGTTCAACCTCGAATATTACTGCGAACATAGGCTATCCTCTTGGTACAGGTTACAAAGTCTGTTAATATTCAAATAAGAATCAAAATTAATTTCATTCATTTCAGTAATTTATCATAAAATATAATGTACAGGATAAGTTTGCTTGCATTCACGATAGCATTTTTCAATATTGTTCCATGATAATCATTCTGAATTTAAAATGACAGTGCTCAAATTTTGATCAGGTAGTAAAGTTTTTCTGCGCTTTATTTAATAACAAACTTCACATTTAACGAGTTGATTTAATTAATGGAAGTGATGGGGAATATTGTTTTTCCCTCTTTTGATCTAGAGCAGCAGGTTTTTTAGAAATTACTTCATTTCACACGGCAAAGCCTAAAACTGCCGTTAAAATTTAAAATTAACGAAGGCATCAATTAAATTACCCAATTCAAAGGAATCTTAAAGAGTTTTTCTGATGGACAATTCTTCTGCAGTGATTCTAATAATTCCATCTGCCAGTTACAGAACAAGTGCGTTCATAAACGCGGTTGAAAAGCTTGATCTGAAAGTTCTAGTAATCAGTGATAAATCGCAGGTATTCAGCGGAAAATATCCGGACAATCTGATTATTATGAATTTTCATCACTGGAAAGACAGGCTGGATGAAATCAGTGAATGGGCTGAAAGAAATGGCTTGAAGGCAGTAATAGGTGTGGATGAAGAATCAATTGTTCTGGCAGCAAATCTAAGTAATTATCTCCAAGTGGAGCATAATCCAGTCGAGTCTGTTTTGCTGACCAAAGACAAATATTTAATGCGTATTGAATTGAAAAAGGCAGGAGTAAATTCTCCCTGGTTCAAACGTTTTTCAATTCATGATTCTCCCCATAAGATGATTAATGAAATAAACTTTCCTTGTGTAATCAAGCCCACCTTTCTTTCTGCAAGCCGAGGAGTGATTCGAGTCAATACAATAGAGGAGTTGGCCTATGGCATCAAAACTTTAAATGAGTTGCTCTCACTTGAAGAAGTAAGGGAGCGTGGAGGCGAACAGTCTGATTGGATTCTGGTTGAGGAATATATTCCCGGAAAGGAAGTTGCCATTGAAGGAATTGTTGCTGAAGGTAAACTTAAGGTCCTGGCTGTTTTTGATAAACCGGAACCACTGGAAGGCCCAACTTTTGAGGAAACGATTATTGTTACACCAACTGCTTTGCCTGAAAAAATTCAGTTTTCT
The DNA here is from genome assembly GCA_913052275.1 of uncultured Pseudomonadota bacterium. GTDB lineage: Bacteria > SAR324 > SAR324 > SAR324 > NAC60-12 > Arctic96AD-7. The sequence goes on from CAJXDX010000032.1 coordinate 2,011, forward strand.
TTGTTTGAAACAGTACAAAATGCTGTCAAGGCATTGGGAATTGTCAAGGGGCCCGTGCATGTTGAAGTACGTATTAACAGCAGCGGCAACTATATTCTAGAATGTGCTTCCAGGAGTATAGGCGGTTTATGTTCGAAAGTTCTTGAATTTCAGGGTGGTATGAGCCTGGAAGAATTGATACTTCGTTCTTACTTGGGACGCAATGTGGAAAAGACTAAACTGACTGATACTGCCAGGGGAGTAATGATGATGCCTACTGAAAATATGGGCATCCTGAAAGAAATGAGAGGCGTTGAAGATGCCTTAAATGTTAAAGGCGTAACTGATCTTCAAATAACTGTCAAACCTGGAGAAAAGCTTGAACCACTTCCAAAAGGTGATCGTTACCTGGGTTTTATATTTGCTGAAGACAAGGATCAGGAATTGGTTATTAAAGCTCTGAAAAATGCCTGGTCAAAAATAGAAGTTGTTCTGGAAAATACTTGATTAAATGATTCCCTGTGAAAGCATCGCTTATAGAGATTATTAAAAATGTGAGTTTTATGAGGGAATTGTCTGGTCTTGACTGGATGCTATATTTTTTCAGAAAGCTCAATTAGCGCTTCATGGCCATTTTTAAAGATTGGCCAACCGTCTCCGGGAATTACAGCTTCTATGCTTTTAACAGCAGCAATTCTTTTTATTGAATTTACCGCAAGCTCTCTGTTTTGAAGCTTTTCGACAGGAAGCATGCAGAGGCGGCCTCCTTCATGAGCCCTGATTATATCTCCTGTAACCAGCGTTGTTTCATCAATTAAAATGGCTAATTCTCCAGGAGTTTTTGAGCCTTCCATACAAAATACTTCAATATTGCTTACAGGCTTATCTCCATCTTTCAGCCAGCCATCGCAGTCGAAAGGAAACTGTTCTTTCTCCGCAAATGGTCCCCAGCATTTTGCCCCTGTGAACAATAATATTCTTGCTGCATCCCGAACATGATCAGAGTTGGTAATGATCAAATGAGCAGCGCCACCCATGCTGTCCAAATGATTTTCATCATGCTCATTCAATGGTAGTGGATCTATCAGAACGTTGCCTGCAGGATGTACCCACAAAGTTCCATGAAAATCAATATTTCGTTCTTCATTAAAGACAGACCAGCCGAACAGGTCAGGGCGGTGTAGCTTTTTCAGAATTACCCCCGTTTTCAAAAGGGTTAATTATAATTGCGGGTCATTTTTATTAACCGTGTTATAACATAAAATAATACAGCAGTTAATAAAAAATTATTTCGTAGAAGGTTGGTAATATGGATTTGTGCCTTCAGCGTGGTCAGTTACGTCATAAATTGCTTCGATCTCAGGAACCTGTTCCTTAATCATCACCTCAACTCCCTGCTTCAATGTTACATCGATCATTCCGCAGCCCTGACATCCTCCTCCGAACTCAAGGTATGCACTACTATCCTTGACTTCAAGCAGGCTGACAACCCCCCCATGTGAGGCAACCATAGGATTAACTTCTTCATCCAGGACATGCTGAATTTGCTCATCAACAGTACCGCTGAGCTTTGTAATAGACATGTTGGGATTGAATGCGGCAAGCTCTTGGTCTTCATTTATTTTGATTTCAGTACCTTCAAGGTATGGGACGCCTTCTTTAGCAATAAAAACCTGGAAATTTTCGAAATCAATGGGAATTTTATCAGAAGCAGTATCTGACAAATCAACAAACTGAATGCTGTAATTTGCCTTGCGATCAGTTTTGGGGTCAACAATTATTTCAATTCCCTGTGTCTTGCCTGCTTTGGGATCAAGTTTATCCAGAATGTAATTCTTTGCTTCATCACTTATATCTAAAAAAGATGCATCCATTCCTTCGTATAACGCTTCGTATGAATCTGTGAAATAAAAGGTTTCAAATCCGTTATCATATAGAATCTCTGCTGCTTTGAATGACTCTGTCTGGTTGCCGCCGTATAACATGATTTCACCTGTAAATGGCATTTGATAAATGGAGTCCTCAAAATGTTCGTAGGAAAGATTATGTGCACCGGGAAGATGAGATTTTTCAAATTCTTCAGCATTTCTTAAATCAAAGACATATACTTTTTTTGTTGTTCTTCGTAATTCAAAAAACTTTTTAGGAGTGAGCAGATGTTCTTGAGGATCAAACCCATCATCCTTATCTGAAATATCATTAAACTTAAACATTTAAAGTAGATTTTTCTGGTTAAGAAAATTTATATCTATATTCGGGATTATTTAATAATAAAACTAAAAAAGACAGTTAAAATTAAAATGAGATCATTACTCTATTTCAATTTTACCCTCTATTGAAACTTTAAGTCCTATTTCAGGGACTTCGAGCAGCATGGAAGCATCCAGTTTTTCTGCTCCTGAGAGGGAGCCTTTCTTTAAATGATCTTTTACAGCCTGCTCAATTTCTCGTTGTGACTGAATACCTACTTTCTTGAGAAATTTCCTTACCTGTATGTTTAATACTTCTTCGTCCATTATATGCGCTCCAGACTAACTTCGAAAAATTTAGTTTAAATTTTTTTCATTATGCTGTTCATATTCAGCGGTAAGGGGATTATTTTATATCGATTATATGTGGTCTGCAAATTTTAGGATTAGTTTATAAGTTGAATTCAGGTACAAATTAATCAGTTTTTGACTGATTACGGTTCTTATAATCGTTGATAGCAGCCTTTATAGCATCCTCTGCAAGTACTGAGCAGTGAATCTTTACTGGAGGAAGTGAAAGTTCTTCAACAATTTCAGTATTTTGAATTGCCATTGCTTCATCCACACTTTTCCCTTTAACCCACTCAGTCGCCAGGCTGGAACTGGCAATAGCTGATCCACATCCAAATGTTTTGAACTTTGCATCTACGATCTTGTCATTTTCCACCTTGATCTGAAGCTTCATGACGTCACCGCATTCAGGTGCGCCGACTAAGCCTGTACCGATACCATCTTCTTCTTTGACGAAACTACCCACGTTTCTCGGAACGTTGTAATGGTCAATTACTTTTTCACTGTAGGCCATAAATTACCCCCTTATGTAAATATTGTTGATTTTATATAGAAAATACAAAGAAAACTTTTGTCAATATCCATGTCTGATATACAAAATATTGAAATAGCATTAATTTAGTACTATATAATTTATTACTATATATTATGTGTGTCAAGGGTAAAATAGAGTTCTTATTTTTTCCTGCAAAATATCTTCTTTCTGAAATTTCGAATATGGACCATTAAATGGAAGTATTATTTAAATAAGGTCAGGATGAATATAAGTATGATTGCCTGAAATTTAAACAATATTTAAGTTTGACATATAATTTTTTCATGGTTAACATATGCCCAATTTATGGGGTTACATAGAATAATCATATTTCAGAGAAGATTATGTAAACACCATGGAGTTGAAAATGTTAAGTTTGTTTTATAGCTGTTAAAAAATAACACCTGTAAAAATTAAATCTTAACATTAAAGAGTGGGGCTATAAAACCCTTTTTAATCAAGGCTATGACAGTTTTAATGGTTACTGCTGTAAATCAGCCTCGAATATAACAATTATCCCAATCTAATGTATTATAAGGAGGGACAATGAAAGAAGATAAAAATCTTCAGCAAATGAAAGATATTAAAAGTCTTCAGCAGATGCATGCTGACGGGCGTATAAATCGGCGAGATTTTATGAAGGCAGTCGGTGCCTTGGGAATCACCATTTCAGTTGCGGGAAGTTTATTGAAAGCAACTGAGGCTATGGCGAAAACTCCTAGAAAAGGAGGATCCGTCAGAATGGCTTCCAACCTTCACGGACCTGATGATCAGATGGATCCCATCGTTATGACATCAAACATCGATTATACCCGAGCCCATACCGCTTATAATGGTCTGGTACAAATGCGTGAAAACATGCAGCTCAAGCCAGAATTGGCAGAAGAGTTTACACCAAATTCAGATGCCACAGTATGGACCTTCAAGCTGCAAAAAGGAGTTAAGTTTCATGACGGGTCGAATTTCAGCGCGGATGATGTGATCTGGAGTATGAACCGGCACCTCGGTGAAAAAACACCTTCGGTGATCAAAGGTTTTTTCAGTCAGGTAAAGGAATGGAAAAAAATTGACAGTCATACCGTCAAAGCTATCCTGAACAGTCCGGATTCCGACCTGCCAGCTAAGCTCAGTGAAAAGCAGGCTAAAATAGTCAAACAGGGAACAACCGATTTCAAAAAAGGAAACGGAACAGGTCCTTATCGAGTGACCAGTTTCGAACCTGGAACCAAATCCCTCCATGTAAGAAATGAAGACTATTGGAGAGAAACAGCTAATTTTGATGCCATCGAAATTACTGCCATTACGGATCCCCAGGCACGTGTCAACGCATTGATTGCTGGAGACATGCATTTGATCTCCGATGTTGATGCCAAAATGATTAAATTAATCGAAAGTTCCAATGGAGTTCATATCAATTCCACGAAATCAGGGAGATACGGTGGTATCTGCTGCCTGAAAAACACGGCTCCTGGAAAGAATGATGATTTAGTCAAGGGCTTTCAGTACATTCAGGATAGGGAAAGAATAGTGCGTTCCATACTTAAAGGTAATGGTGAGGTGGGCAATGATCATCCCATTTCTACAGCTTACGGCGCAGATCACTGCTATGAACTTCCCGTGAGACAATACGATCCGGATAAGGCAAAATGGCATCTGAACCGATCGGGTTACAGTTCTGCTGAGCTTTATGTGGCAGAAGTCGCAACAGGCATCGGTGATTCCTGTCTGCTGATGCAGAATAACCTGAGTAAAATCGGTTTTGATTTAAAGATCAAAAAGGTACCTACGGATGGTTACTGGGGCGCTGTATGGATGAAGGAGCCACTGAATGTGGTTTCCTGGAACATGCGTCCAACCGCAAACTCTATGCTTGATATCCAGTTTGGTCCAGGACGGGCATGGAACGACACATTCTGGAACAATGAGAGAATGGGACAACTGTTGAAGATGAACCTGGCAGAAACAGATCCCAAAATGCGTCATGAGATGTTCTGCGAAATGCAGGCACTGATTAACATGTTCAGTGGTATGGTCGTTGCCTATCATACCAACGTAAATGATGGTGTTAGTGATAAGATTCAGGGTATTCCAGTTAATCCTCTTGGTTCAATTGGAGGCTGCACCTGGCCAGAATTTGCCTGGATGGAAGCTTAGGTCTTTACAGATTTGAGCTCGGAAGCCTGCGTGATGAAAGTCCGCAGGCTTTTTTTTTCAATGGTTCTATTTTTTGCTAAATGCTCGTTCAAGCCATCATCAAAAGAATTTTAATTAGTTTTGTCACTCTGCTGGTGGTTTCGATCATTATCTTTATCGGGACCAGTCTTCTTCCTGGAGACGTTGCAAACATCATTTTAGGGCAAATGGCGACTCCGGAATCCTTAGCGGCTTTGAGGGAACATCTGGGCTTGGATCAGCCTCCCCATGTTCGGTACTTCATGTGGCTTGGTAACCTGTTTACTGGTGACCTGGGAATGTCAAAAGCAGGTTCCGGAATAGGGACTGTTGGAACTGAAATTTCAGTGATGATTGTCCCCAGGCTGGTGAACACACTGAGATTAGCCGGAATGGTGGCCGTGATTTCGATCCCGCTGGCCATGTCTCTGGGTCTATTAGCATCCATGTATCCTGGTTCCAGGATCGACCGTGCCATCACTTTTACCACCCTCAGCATCATTTCCGTACCTGATTTTCTCGTTGCCATGATCCTGGTCATGATCCTTGCGGTTCAACTTGGCTGGCTCCCATCGATTGCCTACTTGAGTGGAAGTGAGACAGGCTGGCAATTAATCCGGGCGTTGCTCATGCCAACTCTAACCCTGGTGACCATTGTCTCAGCACAGATTATCCGCATGACTCGAGCAACCATACTGAACATCATGAGTTCGCCCTACATTGAGATGGCAATACTCAAGGGTGTTAATAGAAAAAGGATTATCATGAGACACGCTTTGCTCAATACCGTCGGACCGATTGTCAACGTGATCGCATTGAATATGGCCTGGCTGATCGGGGGAGTTGTGATTGTCGAAACCGTCTTCGCCTATCCGGGATTGGCCAAACTGATGATCGATGGTGTCCAGACCCGGGATCTGCCACTGGTTCAGGCCTGCGCTATGATCTTCTGTGCAACTTATGTGATCCTGCTCATGATTGCGGACATGGCTTCGATAATCTCAAATCCACGGCTTCGTCATCCAAAATAGTTCTCATATGTCTCAAGAAGAAAACACGATAGAAGAGGAAACGGCATTTCAGGAACTCCCTGACGCGCCGCCCAGACGAAAAATCCGTTTCACGATAAGCGGAAAAATCGGTATTTTCTTTGTCTTGTTCTGGATTATGATGGTCCTCATTGGGCCATATGTTGCTCCGTACAATGAGGCAGATTTTCTGGATGAATCGCTTTTCATTGTTCCGGGAGGAGATGAATATCCAGATACCGACTACCAGCCACCCAGCAAAGTCGCATATCTGGGTACGGATTACCTGGGCAGGGACACTCTTTCCAGGATTCTCTATGGAGCACGAACCACCATAGGGATTTCCTTTGTCGCCACATTGTTGGCCTACCTTCTCGGGGTCACCCTGGGAATTGCAGCCGCAGTGGGAAGTGAATGGCTGGATATGAGTTTGAGCCGATTCAATGACGCCTTTTTATCGATCCCCACCATCATGATGGGGCTTGTGGTTATTGCAGCTGTTGGGAGCACCATCCCGATTCTCATTGTCATGACTGGATTCATATACGCCACCAGCGTTTTCAGGGTAGCCCGGTCCCTGGGCCAGGACGTGATGGTCAGTGACTTCGTGGAAGCAGCCAAAGTTCGGGGAGAAGGGCTTTGGTGGATCATTACCAGGGAAATTCTTCCAAATGTTGTCATGCCTCTTGCCACCGATTTTGGCCTGAGGTTTGTTTGGATCATTCTCTTCATTTCCTCACTCAGCTTCCTGGGTTTAGGAGTTCAGCCTCCTATGTCCGACTGGGGCAGCATGGTTAAGGAAAACCTGGGAGGACTTCCATATGGTTCAATTGCCCCATTGATGCCCTCCCTCGCGATTGCAACCTTAACCATTTCCATCAACCTGATTGTAGATGATATTTCTGCCCATTCCGGTGGCAAACTCTCGAACCGAATGATCTGATGGCACACATTCTCGAAGTTGATCAGCTGAAAATCGATGCCCGTAAAGATGACGGAAGTTTAACTCCCATTGTCAAGGGAGTTAGTTTCAATGTGAAGCGGGGAGAGGTAGTCGCATTAATCGGTGAATCTGGTTCTGGAAAAACAACTATAGCCCTCTCGGCATTAGGTTACACCAAACCCGGCCTGGAATTTACTTCAGGAGAAGTCCGGCTCCACGGCCAGAATGTAATATCAATGCCATCTGAACAAAAAAGACTGATGCGCGGACAAAAGGTGGCCTACCTCGCTCAAAGTGCAGCGGCAACATTCAATCCCGCCCTCACCATTGGGGAGCAGGTGACCGAGTCTCCGGTACTTCATGGTCAGTTGAATCAGGAAGAGGCAAATCAGAGAGCCATCGAACTCTATCGGGCACTGGAACTTCCTGATCCGGAAATTCTGGGTAAGCGTTTTCCACACCAGGTCTCAGGGGGACAGTTACAAAGACTGATGGCAGCCATGGCACTCTGCGGGAAACCTGACCTGCTGGTACTGGACGAACCCACCACCGCGCTTGATGTCACCACGCAGATCGAGGTTCTGAAAGCTTTCAAATCGGTGATTAAACAAGAGGGCACATCAGCCATCTACGTGACCCATGACCTGTCGGTAGTGGCACAAATCGCAGATGACATTGTTGTTCTCTATGCCGGTGAGGTCCAGGAACATGGAAGTGCGGAGCAGGTGGTCAACAAACCAGGACACGACTACACCCGGCGCTTGATGAACGCTGTGAGGCCTCCACCTGCTGCAGGTCAGGGGGAAGAAATGACAGGGGAGCATGAACGGGAAGTCCCTGCTTTGGAGGTGATAAAACTTTCCGCAGGTTACGGTAAAAAAATAAATGGAGTCCCCGCAACCAGGGTGCTGAAAGACGTAAACATTGCCATAGAAAGGGGACACACAGTCGGAGTGATTGGAGAATCAGGTTGCGGTAAATCGACCCTTGCCCGTGTCATGTCTGGTCTTCTTCCCTCTAGTCATGGAGAAGTTCTGCTTGATGGAGAATCCCTGAAACCTGATTTGAAGAACAGAAAACGGTCCGAATTGCAAAAGGTTCAGTTTGTGTTTCAAATGGCTGATACTGCCCTCAATCCCCGACAGAGGATTGACCAGATTTTGGGGAGACCTCTTGAATTTTACATTGGACTTAAAGGCGGGGGAAAAAGAAAACGGATCGCCGAACTTCTGGAAATGGTGGAACTGCCCCAGGATTTTGCCGGGCGTTATCCTGACGAACTCTCAGGCGGCCAAAAACAAAGAATCAATCTCGCCAGAGCACTTGCTGCTGCGCCTGAAGTGCTGCTCTGCGACGAAGTGATTTCGGCACTTGACTCGATTGTAGGTGCCAACGTCATTGAACTCCTGAAACGTCTCAGGAAAAAAACCGGGGTCTCTTTCGTGTTCATCAGTCACGATCTCTCCACAGTGGCCTCGTTTGCGGATGAAATCGTGGTTCTCTACGCGGGCCGTGTGGTGGAACAAGGGCAAGTCGATCAGGTTCTTTCACCACCTTATCATCCCTATACCCGCCTTTTGATTGCGTCGGTACCAGAATTACAACTTGGTTGGCTTGAAGAAACAATGGAAACCCAGGAAGCCCAGGCTGGAATCGATCGTGTTGTCCAAATCACTGACATAGGATGCCCTTTTTATGACCGTTGTCCGATTTCCATCGAAGGAACATGTGATAAGGAAATACCTCCGATCAGGCATTTTGATGAATCACATCAAATCGAGTGTCATCACAACGAAAACTATTTCTTGAATTAATTTCATTCATTTATCCCACACCAGTTCCCCTGCCCTTCAACTGCAAGATATTTGTAAAGCAATTCCTGCCCTACACTGAGCCCGTCCGCATAGACTTGCGCCCTTAATTCTTGCTCATTGATCTCTTCCTTGATGATCAATCCGACTTCTTTCGCTGATGACAACATATCTTGAATTAGATCGCGGGCCTCCTGGGCCTTTTTCTGATCATGAAGACAATCCGGAGTTTTGTTAGCTTCATGAGCTAACTCGGGGGTGTCAATACCCGCAAACTGTACCAGTACTTTTTTCCCCTCTTTTTTCACCCAGATTGTATCGCCATCAACGACTTCCAGAAAAGTGACGGGCGTTGTTACGCACATACAAACAATATTTGCTTGCAAAGAAAGCTGGAAAGCAACAAGTAAGGGAAACACACTAAAGATTTTTTTCAAAATACACACAGCATTCATGAATAAATCGATTGACTTAAAAAACGAAACTATTGAAATTTACCTGACAAATAAATCATTAAAACAGTTGCCAGCATAAACATGCCCATCACAACAGTCACATCAACTGGTTTTATCCAGGCTGGTGAGAATCAAGAATAGGCAATTAGTAATTGATTGGCGGTATCAAGTAATTAGCTCTTATATTTCTAATTTGAGTTAACTAAGGTCATACTGTTTCATCATACTGCATGGCAGATCTGCTGAGCTGTTTTGAAATCAGTTTTCTGTAAAGTCCCTTGTTTTTAAATAGTTCTTTGTGTGTTCCGGTTTCCATGATGCGTCCTTTATCCAGAACTATGATCTGGTCTGCTTCACGAACAGTTGAAAGACGATGGGCTATGATCAGGGTAGTTCTGTTTATTTTGAGTTGATTCAGGGCCTTATGTACAATGTTCTCACTTAGTGCATCCAGGTGGGAAGTTGCTTCATCCAGAATTAATACCGGTGCATTTTTCAGAAATGCCCTTGCAATTGCTACTCGCTGTCTCTGTCCTCCTGAGAGACTTGCTCCGCGTTCTCCAACCATCGTTTCAAGTCCTTCAGGAAGACTTTGAACAACTTCAGACAGGGCTGACAAATTTACTGCCTCCTGTAATTCCTGTTCAGTTGCATCAGGTTTAGCAATCAAAATATTGTCTTTTAAAGTATTGTTGAAGAGATATGTGTCCTGCGCTACTAATGCAATTCTGGAACGAAGCTCTTCTAGTTTGAAATTCTTAAGATCAATATCATTAAACAAGATGCTGCCTTTGTCAGGATCCCAGAAACGCATAAGCAGCTGGGCCAGACTTGTTTTTCCTGCGCCTGAAGGACCAACTATGGCAAATGTGTTCCCAACCGGAATATCAACATTTAAGTTCTCCAAGACATTCCTTGGTCTGCCCGGAAAAGAAAAACTTACATTTCTTATTTTGATACCTGATGTTATATCCTTGGAAACTTCTGCATTCCCATCAGCTATTTTTACCGGTTCTTTTTCGAGTGCGTACACTCTCCTGGTAGCACCAAGAGTGTCTGCTAGCTGTCTACCTATCTGAGCTATTTCTGAAACAGGCAGAAACGCTGACATTGCCAGTATTGTCAAGAGAGGAAGTATGCCTGCATCAAAATATCCATTGGTTGTGAGTAATGCACCGGCACTGACAACAGCAAGACCACCCCAGCCGGTCAGAACTTCCAGCATATTGCTTTGAAGTGTCAGTTCTTTGAAGAAAGGCAGTCTCAGGGAGATGTGCCGGTCTGTCAGTTCTTCAAAAGATCTTCCTCGATTAGAACCCTGCTGGTATGCAACGATTTCTGCAAGTCCCTGTACTGAATCAATCGCATGTGCTGAGAGTTCACCGGCAGCTTCCCTTGCTTTTGATCCCAGTCGGTCCACTTTGTTTCTCATCAAAAAAGGACTTAATCCAACTGCAATTAAAAAAGGTAAAAGTGCGAGTGTCATCCAGAAACTGGTTGCACTTAAAATGACAACTACTGCAGCTGGAATCAGGATTGATACAAAAACCGGAGCTACTGTGTGTGCGAAGAAATATTCAACCAGTTCAACATCATGTGTGGCAATGCCCATCAAATCACCTGTTCTGCGTCGCACAAGGTATGCCGGAGCAAGCAGGTCAAGTTTCTTAAAGACATTGATACGCATAACAGAAAGTAATCTGAATGCCATATCATGGGCTATCCATGATTCAAGCCAGTGAAGTATTCCGGATAGTATAGCTGCTGTAATCAGCCAGCTTAGATGAGAAGAATAATCAATGCCATTTTTCAAATCAAGTACTATAAGTGCGCTGAAAATGCCAACACCTATAAATGCCAGTACACGCAGTACCCCAAAACAGAAAGAAAGAGCAAGCCTTCCTTTCCAGGGGATGATGTGACGCATCAGCTCAATAACTAATTGTTTCCAATTAAGACCTTCTGCTTTAACAATCCCTTCTGTCGGCAAGTTCATTATTGTTTCTTTTAACTGCTCTTCCTCTTTTTCTTCAAAAATAACCGATTCTTTCTCTTCAACCAGCAGTTCCTTTGATTCAGCTTCACGTACCTGCTGTGACATCAAAACTGAATATATCCCACCCTGCTGCATCAGGCTTTGGTGGGAACCTGACTCTGCAATTTTTCCCTTGTCAATTACCAGGATTCGGTCACATTTTACAACACTTGAAAGCCGATGTGCTAATACCAGTGTTGTACGGTCTTTCATCAAATGATCCAAAGACTGCTGAATAACAAACTCATTTTCAGCATCCACAGCAGAAAGGGCCTCATCCAATATTAGAATAGGTGTATCCCTCAATAGTGCTCTTGCGATGGCTACCCGCTGTCGCTGTCCTCCAGAGAGCTTAATTCCTTTTTCACCAATTAAAGTTTTGTATCCGTCAGGAAGTGTTCCCACGAACTCATGTATGTTTGCATTTTTTGCTGCTTTAATAATCTCTGCCTCATCTGCTTCAGGGTTGCCCATTTTAATGTTGTCTTCGATTGTTCCATGAAACAAAAATGTATCCTGATGCACAACTGAGATCA
>CAJXDX010000033.1 GCA_913052275.1 uncultured Pseudomonadota bacterium
AATTAATTTAGCATTGGCTTTGAAAAAAATTTCCTGTTATGCTCACAAAGAAAAACTCAGGGAGGATAAAATGAATCATCCGGGGAGATACTGGCAAAAACTGGATGACGGCAGAATTCAGTGCGACGTTTGCCCACGGCAGTGCAGACTGCATAATGGACAGCGGGGGCTTTGTTTTGTACGCCAGGCTGAAGAAGACCAGATAGTCCTCACAACGTATGGACGCTCCAGCGGATTTTGCATTGATCCTATAGAAAAAAAGCCTCTGAATCACTTCCTTCCGGGTACACCAATTCTGTCCTTTGGCACCGCCGGCTGCAATCTAACCTGTAAATTTTGTCAGAACTGGGACATCAGCAAGTCCCGTGAGTTTGACCGGCTAACAGAAACTGCCACTCCGGAAAAGATCGCAATTGCCGCAAAAAATCACGGTTGCCGCAGTGTGGCTTTTACCTACAATGATCCGGTGATTTTCCTTGAATATGCTGTTGATATCGCACAAGCCTGTCGTGAAGTGGACATAAGTCCTGTTGCAGTTACCGCAGGTTATGTGCTTGCTGAAGCACGCAGGGAATTTTTTCAAAACATGGATGCTGCAAACATTGACCTAAAAGCATTCAGCAATAAATTTTACAAAAAAATTTGTGGAGGAAGACTGGAAGATGTTCTGGAAACTTTGGAATATTTGAAGCACGAAACTGATGTGTGGTTTGAAATAACCACGCTTCTGATTCCAGGTGAAAATGACTCTTCGCAGGAGCTGCATGCAATGTGTGAATGGATTATGGAACATTTAGGCGCTGAGGTCCCCCTGCACTTCACTGCATTTCATCCGGACTGGAAAATGCGAGACATTTCTCATACTCCTCATTCAACTTTGAGCAAGGCAAGGGGAATTGCCCTTACTGAAGGAATTCATTATGTTTACGTGGGCAATGTTCATGATAAATCAGGATCAAGTACCTATTGTCATCAGTGTGGAGAGTTGCTGATCGGACGCGACTGGTACGAATTAAGTGACTGGAATATTGATCAAGCAGGGAGCTGTATCAAATGTGGCACAAAATGTCCCGGATTTATCGAACAGCATCCCGGAAACTGGGGAGCAAAGAGACTTCCTGTAAGTTTGTGAGTTGAATATTAACTGGAGAAATTAATGAATTGTAATTGATTTTGAAAAAAGCATTCCGGAATAATTTATGAGCAACCTAGAAGCCGGGGTATATAAGTTTTCCGCTGAGTTTGCGATGCAGCAGTCAGGAAATTACCATCCATGCACCGTAGCCTACAACACGTGCACGATCTCCGGCCGTATCTCCCGAGTTACAGAGGTCCAGCCGGTGAACCTGCCAAGTGCTTTTCGAAGCAGCCAGCAAAGCACCCCGCAGCGGATATGCTCCACAGGCATCTTCAGTTGAAAGCAGTTCCGGAGACAATGATTCAATAGCCACCGCTGTACGCAAGTCCAATTCACATGAGGTTTTATAGTCATGGTAATGACTTAAGTCGGTACTGATAACAATCAAGGTTTGATCATCCTCAGTAAGTTTCAGAATCATTTGCGCCAGCAGTTCTGAATCTGTATCTCCCACAACCAGTGGAACAATTTTAAAATCATTAAGACTTTCCTGTAAAAAAGGAAGCTGCACTTCTAAGCAGTGTTCTTCAGCATGCGCCTGATCACTGATAGTGATCCATGAATAATCTGCCAGCATATTTTCCATCAGCTCCCTGTCCAGGGTTATCTGACCAAGCGGTGTTTCAAATGTATCAGCTTCCGGGAGAGCAGCACCTGTCAGCCACACCCTATGTGCCGGTCCAAGCAGCAATACCCGCCGAATTTTATTTTTGAATTGCTGTAAAAGTTGATACGCTAATGCAGCTGTTTTTCCTGAGTAAATGTAGCCGGCATGCGGGACAATCAGCATGTGCATTGATGAGATTTCATCCAGAGCAATCTTAAGCTCACTCTCATGCTCTCCTGCACTTTGCAAGTAGTTCTGTACGGTATTTCTCAGTTCTTTTTCATGCCCGGGATAAAACATACCTGCTACCGCAGCAGGTCGAACGTTTCCTGAAAAATTTTTTGCAATCATGATATACCTCGCTGTCAAAAAGCTGCGATTCAATAACCAAAGTGCTTGATCTCCTCTCCTTTTTCATCAATATCAGACATGGCCTTTATGCCCATTTCAAGATGCATATCAACATATTTTGCCGTAACTTTCTTGTCCAGTTCCTGAGTTTTTACACCATCGGGCAGCAGTGGCTGGTCAGAAACAAGCAGGATAGCACCGCGTGATATTTTGTTGGCGTGCCCCACTATGAAAAGTGTTGCCGTTTCCATGTCTATTCCGATTGCTGAAAGATTAATCAGCTTGTTTCGAAATTTTTCATCCCATTCCCAGACACGCCTGTTTGTGGTATAGATAACTCCGGTGCGATATTCCTGTCCATATTCCAGTAATGTATCAGAAACAAATTTGTGCAGCTTAAACGATGGCAAAGCAGGTACTTCCGGAGGAAGGTAATCATTGCTTGTACCTTCACCCCTTATTGCAGCGATTGGTAGTATATACCTGCCTATTTCTGCAGTTTGTTTGAGTCCGCCGCACTTTCCCAAAAAAAGGACACCTTTGGGGTTGCAGGCCGTAAGCAGGTCCATGATGGTTGCAGCGTTTGCTGAGCCCATACCAAAATTTATTATGCTCAGCCCACTGTCGTTTGTAGCAGTCTGCATTGGACACCCCCTGCCTTTTATTTTACATCCGAATCGCTCTGCGAACTTGCTTACGTAATTACTGAAATTTGTCAGTAGAATATACTTTCCAAATTCTTCTATCTGAGTACCTGTATAACGCGGAAGCCAGTCCCGTGTAATCTCTGTTTTGCTTATCATCTGATGGTAAATGTCTTAATCATATAGCCGGGGAATTACATAAAACTATAGTATAACGATGCTGAAAAAAAGTCCGGATTGGTAAAAAAGAACTTTTGCAGAATGACCTATATAAACATTCCTTATTAACACCATTTTGCAGGAAATTCCAGTAAGTTGCCAGTGGAACTCATGAAAAACTTCTATATTCCCAATTCATTTATTTGTCATTCCTGGAAAAGCTGAGTGAAGTTCAGGGAATCTGGTGGTGACGCAAAATCTTGTACGAATGATGTATTTTTTCTGACATTTGATCAACTCCGGGAAGGCAAATACAATTATTTTCAAAGCTATACTGTCGCAAGACAAACTGGACTGAATCTGCAAAGAAATGTTTGGTCTTATTAAAAGTGATCAGAGGATGCTGATGAAGAAAATTGAATCAGGAATAATGGATGGATAAACAGGGAGGTTTGAAAGAGGGGGAAAAGAACTCGGAAGCACCAGAATAATCAGTGCTTCCGAAATTATATACAATACTGGTTTACATTGCATCCCAGATAATGTGACTCCACGCCCCTTTGGGCTTTTTAGTGATTACTGGTGTTGAATCGGAAGACATCAGAACTTTGACGGTGCGATTGTAATCTGCTGGAATCAGGTAACCAATGCCCTGGGGCTGGTTGCCAACCAACTTGTTTATTTCACGCATCATCCGGCGCTGATGTTTTTCGGTCTGCGCGCCTGTATCATCATTTTCAAGTACGATATCTGCGGCTTCATCCGGATGATCAGCTGAATATTTCCAGCCTTTGATTGAAGCTCTCAGGAAGCGGGCCATTTTGTCCACGAAAGCCTTATTTCTGAGATTTTTTTCCAAAACATATAATCCGTCTTCCAGTGTGGCCACTCCCTGGTCTTCATACTTGTACACAACAAGTTCAGAAGGACTCAGTCCGGCATCAACAACCTGCCAGTATTCATTATAAGTCATGGTGGAGACACATTCTGCCTGCTTCTGCAGAATTGGGTCCACGTTGAAACCCTGCTTCAAAACAGTTACCCCGTTTGAACCACCGGTGGTTGGGATACCCAATTGACTCATCCAGCTCAAGAAAGGATATTCGTTGCCATAGAACCATACTCCAAGTGTTTTCCCACGAAAATCTGCTGGAGATTTAATACCGCTGTCTTTACGGCAAGTAAGCATCATTCCTGATTGTTTAAAGATTTGAGCAATGTTCACCAGAGCGACTCCTTTTTCGCGTGATGCCAAAGCTGAGGGCATCCAGTCCACGATTACGTCAGCACCTCCTCCTGCAATTACCTGAGGAGTTGCAATGTCAGGTCCTCCGGGCTTGATGGTTACATCTAAACCATCGGCTGAGTAGTAACCTTTATCCTGTGCGACATAATAACCTGCAAACTGAGCCTGTGTGACCCATTTCAGCTGAATGGTCACTTTATCAGCTGCGTGCGCTGCAAACGCCAACCCTGCAGTCAGCATTACCAGCACCATTTTTTTCATTATACTCATGATTCACTCCGTTTGTGTTTAAATTACGGTCAGCATTATTTTACTTAATGCATTTCAGCTGACTCGGATAGAAGGGTGCCATCCTGTAAACTGCCGCTCTATAAAAGCTAACAAAGCATAGAACAACGACCCGGATAATGCTGCCACCGCGATAGATGCCCATACGACGTCAACATTCATTCGACCGATTTCTGTGGAAATTCGAAAACCCATTCCTACAATCGGCGTACCAAAAAACTCCGCTACAATTGCGCCTATCAGAGCTAAAGTGGAGTTTATCTTTAGTGCGTTAAAAATAAAAGGCAATGCGTTTGGAAGACGCACCTTAATCAACAGCTGCCAATAATTTGCAGCATATGAATGCATCAAGTCAAGCTCTATTCGATCAGTAGATTTTAATCCCGCTAGAGTATTCACCAGCATTGGAAAAAATGTCATCATCACAACTACCGCAGCTTTTGACTGCCAGTCAAAACCGAACCACATCACCATGATTGGAGCAACACCAACAATGGGCAGTGCACTGGCAAGATTTCCCAGAGGGAGCAGACCCCTCTGCAAAAATGGAACTTTATCCACCAGAATTGCTATTATAAATCCAGAACAGCAACCGATTAAAAAACCTGCAATAACTGCTTTTAAAAAAGTCTGCTGAAAATCAGCCCACAGCATCTCCATAGCATTGACGAACGCTGTTCCGATCATTGACGGTGCAGGCAGCAAAACCTGGGGAACCTGGAATCCCACAGTCAGCATTTCCCATAAATAAAGCAGCATCCCTCCAAATAAAATGGGTACCAGCGTATTTACCACTAAGCCAGTTATTTTGTCCAGGCCTCCGTCTGCCTTTGACCAGAAGCCCATCACTTCCCATATTATTAAAGTAAGTGCGGCTCCATAAAGCCATATTCCCCATGCTGACATTGCTGATTCAATCATGTGTACGCTGTTTAATGTAGCTATACATCCAGACAAAACCATTGCACTTATTATAATTTTACCGAATATGGAATCTGTTATTCCTTTTCTATAAAGTAATATTACAACACCAACCAGAGGCATCAGTGCAAAATAAATGGTGTGTTCTCCAAGCAGCATCCAGTCACCAGAAAACTGAAACTGAACCGCATAGCAGATAATAAATAACCAGTAGATTAATCCGGCTTTTTTCAAGTCAACACCCCCATTCTTTTTTGAACTATTTTCTCCATGAAACTCATAAGGAAAACGAGTGTTGCGGCAATAACAGAGGCAACTATCAAGGCACTCCAGATCTGTACTGTCTGTCCATAATACGATCCGGTCAGAAGCCTGGCGCCCAGTCCTGCTCTTGCACCGGCAGGCAACTCACCCACAATTGCCCCAACAAGGCTGATGGCAATAGAGACCTTGAAGCTGGCAAATAGAAAAGGAGTGGAAGCCGGACAACGCAATTTCCAAAATTTTTGTGACTGTGTTGCGTTGTAGGTTTTCATCAAGTCCAGGTGAATTGGATCAGGAGAACGCAGGCCCTTGACCATTCCTATCACTATGGGGAAAAAACATAAATAAGCAGAAATGAATGCCTTTGGCAAAAGTCCTGTCAGTCCTATCGCACCTAAAACCACAATGATCATCGGAGCAACAGCAAGAATTGGTATTGTCTGCGAAGCAATTATCCAGGGTAAGACGCTTTTATTTAGTGTTGGGACATGCACAATGCCAATTGCCAGCAATATTCCTAAAACTCCACCCATCACAAAACCAACCAGCGTTGAGGAAATTGTAATCCATCCATGGTAAACCAGGCTCCGCTTTGAGGTAATCTTGTGGCCAAACAATGACTTATTCATATCCTCCATTATCTGGTGCGGTGCCGGCAGCACTGGTCGACCCATGGACCATGAATCATTAACAAGTACCTGGAAATTCCACTCAGTTTTTTTACGTTCATATTTGTCTATCAAAACGTCAGAATTCAGGTAAACTGCTGCTCCGTACCAGATAACCACGATGAAGGCCAGTACCGCTGCAATTGCAGCTGGTGTTGAGTTAAGCAAGCGGTTCATGAATCCTGCTTAATCATAACTGTGTCCGGCACGTAAGCCTTTTCTAATTCTTTGAGAAAGTTCCAGGAATTCCTGAGTTTCACGAATGTCAAGCGTACGTTTTTCAGGCAGAGTGCTTTCTATGATGTCATTAATCTTTCCCGGACGAGGGGACATGACCACAATTTTTGTGGAAAGATAGGCTGCTTCAGGAATGGAGTGGGTAACAAACACAACAGTCTTGTGAGTCTGTTCCCAGAGTCTGAGAAAGTGTTCATTGAGCTGGTCACGTACAATTTCGTCCAAAGCACCAAAAGGTTCATCCATCAACATTAGATCAGGATGAAATGTCAGTGCACGTGCTATTGAAACACGCTGCTGCATACCTCCGGAAAGCTGCCAGGGGAATTTTTTTTCAAAGCCGGTGAGATCAACCATTTCCAGTGCTTCCCTCGCACGTTCGTTCTGATCAGCTTTTTCAACACCCATGATTTCCAAAGGCAATTTCAGATTACCCTCAACGGTGCGCCATGGGTAAAGGGCGGGTGACTGAAAAACATAACCATAGTCCCGATTCAGGCGGGCTTCTTCTGGAGACATTCCATTAACCCTGAGCATGCCGCCAGTTGGTTTTTCCAGGTCGGCAATTAAACGCAGCAGTGTTGTTTTACCGCATCCAGATGGTCCGATAAGTGAGATGAAATCGCCTTTATTAATCTCCAGATCAATATCAGACAGCGCATGAACGGGGCCATCTGCTGTTTGAAATACCAAATCAACTTTACTGGCTTCAACTACCTGGGGGATATCTTTCATTACTATGACCGCTCCACGGCACCAGGAGCAGTAGCAGCGCTGCGTTTTTCTATTGCTCCATAATATGGAGCATAACAGGGTCTATCTATATAACGCCCAGCTCCTTTTTCCGTTCTGACATCACCGTCCTGATAAACAACTATTCCCTGACTGACTGTGGAAACGTTGACACCGCTTATTTCCATGCCTTCAAAGATATTGAAATCAACATTTTGATGATGTGTTTTTGCGGATATTGTGTGAGTGGCCTTGGGGTCGAAAATTGCCAGATCGGCGTCACTTCCTGCAGCAACAACCCCTTTACGCGGATAAATGTTAAAAATTTTTGCTGTATTTGCGGAAGTTACTGCCACAAATTCGTTCATGGTCAGACGACCGGTGTTGACACCGTGAGTCCACAACACGTGCATTCTATCTTCAATACCTCCGGTACCGTTCGGAATTTTCCTGAAATCATCCTTCCCCATTGCTTTTTGTTCTGCAAGGAAGCAGCAATGATCAGTGGCAGTCGTCTGTAAATCTCCTGACTGTAATCCACGCCACAATGCCTCTTTGTTGCCCTTAGATCTGAAGGGCGGACTCATTACATGTGCTGCAGCATAAGCAAAATCAGGGTTTAAGTAAACACTGTCATCAACCAGCAGGTGTCCCGTCAGTACTTCACCATACACACGCTGCCCCTCGCGTCTGGCTCTTGCAATTTCATTGAGTGAATGAGCGCAGCTGTTATGCACTACGTACAAAGGTACGTCCAGCATTTGTGCGAAACGGATTGCTCGGTTTGCTGCTTCCCCTTCAACTTCCGGGGGTCTTGACAAAGGATGACCTTCTGGTCCGGTAATTCCGCTTTCAAAAATTTTTTCCTGAAGATGATCAACCAACTCTCCATTTTCAGCATGTACGGTGCAAAGGGCTCCCAATTCGCGTGCACGTGTAAAGCTTTTAACCAGTGTTTCATCATCAGCCATTATTGCGCCTTTATAGGCCATAAAATGTTTGAAGCTGTTAACACCATATTCACGTGTCAGTGTTCCCATAGCCTCATGCACTGATTCATTCCACCAAGTAATTGCGACATGGAAACTGTAATCCATAGAAGCTTGTTCTGCCCAGTCGCGCCATTTATGGTAAGTTTCCAGAACATCTTCCTGAGGGCCTGGAATCACGAAATCGATGATCATCGTTGTCCCGCCTACTGCTCCTGCTGTTGTTCCTGAAAAGAAATCGTCTGATGCTACAGTACCCATAAACGGCAGCTGCATATGAGTATGCGGATCGATTCCTCCAGGCATAACATAACAGCCTCCGGCATCTAATATTTCCACTCCGGAAGGAGCATCCATATCAGCACCAACTGCCTGAATAATCCCATCCTCACAGTAAACGTCTGCAGTGAAAGACTGGTCGGCGTTGACAACTGTCCCGCCTCTAATTATTAAGGACATCTACTCTCCAATTAATTTGCTGGGAAATTAATTTTGATCAACACGCATCGGGTTGTTGGGATGGGTTGTCCAGTTCTGATACTCTGTTCCTGAATCAACACGTTCCATTGAGATGCAGCCTGGAACTGGACATGCAAACATGCAAAGATTGCAGCCAACACATTCATCGTCGATTACCTCAAAATGTCTACCTCCATTGGCTTTTGTTTCACGAATTGCCTGGTGCGAGGCATCTTCACATGAAATATAACACAGTCCACAATTGATGCAGGTTGATTGATCAATACGGGCTTTTATGTCGTATTTCAGGTTAAGATATTGCCATTCCTTAACATTCTTAACTGCTGCTCCCTTGAAATCCTCCAGGGTTTGATAACCTTTTTCATCCATCCAGTTATTAAGTCCGTCAATCATGTCATCCACAATTTTGAAACCATAATGCATTACTGCCGTACAGACCTGAACTCCTCCAGCACCCATGACAATGAATTCAGTAGCATCTCTCCAGTTTGAAATTCCTCCAATGGCTGAGATAGGCAGATTATTTGTTTCCGGATCCTTTGCTATTTCAGTAACCATGAACAGGGCCATCGGTTTAACCGCGGGTCCGCAGTAACCTCCATGGGATCCTTTACCATCAATAGTCGGTTCAGGAGCCATCAAATCCAGATCTACGGAAACAATTGAATTGACAGTGTTGATAAGGGAAACTCCGTCAGCTCCTCCTGCGTTTGCTGCACGTGCCGCATGACAGATATCTGTAATGTTGGGAGTCAGTTTTACCAGACATGGAAGGTCTGAACATTCTTTTACCCAGCGTGTAACCATTTCAATATACTCTGGCACTTGGCCAACGGCAGAACCCATTCCTCTTTCAGACATTCCATGTGGACAACCGAAATTTAGTTCAACTCCGTCACAGCCAGTGTCCTCAATTTTTTTCAAAATATACTTCCAGTCTTTTTCAGTGCATGGAACCATGAGTGAAACCACAACTGCCCGATCTGGCCAGTCCTGTTTAATCTGCTTAATTTCCCGAAGATTATCTTCAAGTGGACGATCTGTTATCAGTTCGAGATTGTTGAATCCCATCATGCGTTGTCCGTTATAATGCACGGCTCCATAACGGGAACTGACATTAACTATGGGAGGGTCTATTCCCAGTGTTTTCCATACAACTCCACCCCAACCTGCACGGAATGCGCGTTCAACGTTGTACAATTTATCTGTCGGAGGGGCAGAAGCCACCCAGAATGGATTTGGGGCTTTTATGCCTGCGACGTTGCAACTTAAGTCTGCCATGATCAGTTCCTCATTTAGTGTTTTTAAAAGTTACTGCAGAGTTTGATTACTGAATTTTGTTACTGTTGCATTATTTTTTGATGAATTGAATTGGCCGCCTGCTTGCCGTCTTCCACAGCCTGTACAGTCAAATCGTCTCCGGAACCTACACAATCTCCTCCGGACCATACACCAGCAAGGGAAGTTTCAAATTCACTGTTTACCGCAATTTTACCTTTTGTCATTTCTGGAATGTCAGAGCCTGAGAATATTGTGTCCTGCATAGACTGGCCGATAGCCTTGAAAACAACATCAGCTTCCATGAATCTTGATTCACCGGTTCCTGAAAGTTTCCCATTCGAATTTAATTTAGTGCATTCAAATTCAACTCCGGATACATGACCATTTTCCGAATGCAGACTTTTTGGTGAAAGCCAATATTTAATATTGACTCCATTTGACTTGGCGAATTCCTGTTCTTTCCATGTGGCGCTCATGTGCTGAGCACCGCGTCTGTAAACAAGGGAAACATCTTCAGCACCAAGTTTTTTTGACTGTACTGAAATGTCAATTGCGGTATTCCCGCCACCTATGACGACTATTCGCCTGCCTACCGGAAGCTCATCAAGGTTTTTTGCCTGACGAAGTTCAGCGATTATATCCACAGCATTGTAAACACCTTCAGGATCATCACTTTTCAATCCCAGATCGTTCACGTCTCCTAAACCGATACTGAGAAAAACTGCATCAAATTCATTACGCAGATCATCAATTTTGACATCACGACCTAATACATGATTTGTTCTGGCTTCTATTCCTCCTATCTGCAGGATAAATTCAACTTCCCGCTGGGCAAAATTATTTACCGTTTTATAGGCTGCTATTCCATATTCATTAAGCCCGCTTAATTTTTCTCTTGCTTCAAAGATTACAGATTCATGTCCTAACACGGCAAGACGGTGCGCACATGAAAGGCCGGCCGGGCCGCCGCCTACAATCGCAATGCGTTTCCCGGTTGGTTCGCCTCTCTTAAATAATGTTTCTCCGCTTTCAAAAAACCAGTCGGTAGCATAGCGCTGTAAATCTCCAATACGCACGGGTTTTTCTTCATGTGTATTTCTCACGCATACACCTTCACAAAGGATTTCCGTGGGGCATACGCGTGCGCACATTCCACCCATTATGTTTTGTGTAAGGATATCTTTTGCGGACCCCTTGAGGTTCCCTGTGGAGATTTTTCGGATAAAATTAGGAATGTCGATTGCTGTGGGACAAGCCTCAATACAGGGCGCATCATAACAGAAATAACAGCGATCAGACTCTACAATTGCATTGGCAGAATTCAGAGGGGGATGATGATCTGAAAAATTCTCTGCCAGCTGCTCCTGAGATAAGCGGCCTGCACGAATGTCGGTTGTAGTCATTTAAAACCTTGGGAAATTTTTTGTGAATCAGCAAAAAAGTGATACTGACCTTAATTGCTTTTATTGAAGTGCTGTAATGTCTTCGTAAGTTTCGGGACGTCGATCTCTGTAAAACTGCCAGAGATTTCTGATTTCGCGGACTTCATCCATTTCCATATCGTGAACAAGAAGTCCGTCACTATGATCATCAAGCTGAGCTTCTATCTTTCCACGAGGATTAACAACATAGCTGGAACCATAAAACTTGCCTATATTCCATGGTTCTTCTGAACCAACTCTGTTGATTGCCCCTATGTAACATCCGTTTGCTACTGCAGACGCAGGCTGTTCCAGTTCCCAGAGATATTGAGAAAGTCCTGCAACTGTTGCGGAAGGATTAACGATATATTCTGCACCATTAAGAGAAAGAGCACGCCAGCCTTCAGGAAAATGACGGTCATAACAAATATACACTCCCAATTTGCAGTAAGCAGTTTCAAAAACAGGATAACCAAGGTTTCCGGGCTTAAAGAAAAATTTCTCATAAAATCCCGCAACATGAGGTATATGGGTTTTGCGGTATTTACCAAGATATTCACCATTGGCATCAATAACTGCTGCCGCGTTGTAGTAAACCCCTGTCATTTCCTCTTCATAAATTGGAACTACAATTACCATGTTGTATTTCTTGGCATATTCCTGCATAAGTTTAGTAGTTGGTCCTTCAGGAATTTTTTCTACCGCCGCATACCACTTGCTGTCCTGGCTCGGACAGAAATATGGCTGTGTAAACACTTCCTGCATGCAAAGAACCTGAACCCCCTTCTTACCCGCATCTTC
Organism: uncultured Pseudomonadota bacterium; assembly: GCA_913052275.1. Lineage (GTDB taxonomy): Bacteria > SAR324 > SAR324 > SAR324 > NAC60-12 > Arctic96AD-7. Next base: position 12,228 of record CAJXDX010000033.1, read on the forward strand.
TATGTAGGGGATATGGGCTTCAACCATAATTTTTGTGATTTCGTCTGGAGACATATTTGTGTCTCCTTTTAGTGCCATTTGAATCAAACCACTACGAACTTTCATAATTTATCTCCAGAAAATCAAATAAAGCTGAATCAATTTTGTAAGCAATATATTTTCTTCCTGCATTTAATAAAAACATTAAAGACAGCAGTAAATAATAAGGGCTGAAGTAAATCTGGTCAAGCCTTTTCTAATTCTAATATCCTCAAAGGTGAACTGATATTATGTGTTTTATTTTTATACTTGTTTAAAGAAATATTGTATGATATTTTGTTTTGGATCGAGATATTTTACATATAAATAAAATTATTATTTTTACCAAACATGATTGAAAAAGTTTTTGGGGACAGAGCTTATCACGCTTATTCTGTAAGCAAGATTGAAAACTATATTTCCTTAACAAAACCCCGGCTGCTTGCCAGCGTGATTTTAAGTGCCGTTCTGGGATTCGTACTTCCAATGAGCCTTTCCAATACCATTCTTCAGCTGATTTATTTACTATTTGGAACAGCTCTGATGGGTGGAGGAGCAAATGCTCTAAATCAATGGATGGAACAGGTTCCTGATTCATTAATGTACAGGACAAAGAACCGAGCTCTTCCAACGGGGAAACTCTCCGCAAATGAGGCTTTGAGTTTTGGAATTATCATTTCTGTTTTGGGCTTCATTGTATTGTTGGTGGGTCTCAACGCACTTACCGCAGGACTAGGCATGCTGACTCTTTTGTCCTATATACTGGTTTATACTCCATTGAAACAAAAAACTGTTACCAATACATGGTTTGGCGGAATAACCGGAGCCTTACCACCAGTAATGGGATGGGCAGCAGCACGTGGACAGTTGGACTGGGAAGTACTGCCAATATTTGCATTGCTGTATTTTTGGCAGCTTCCACATTTTTTTGCTATTGCATGGATGTATCGTGATGATTACAAAAGAGGTGGCTTTAAAATGCTTTCGCATGATGATCAAAACGGAAGAAAAACTGCTGCACATATGTTTACAAATTGTTTAATGCTTTATGCTGCAAGTATTGCTGTTTATCTTGTCAATCAAGGCAGCCTTATATTTCTGGCAGGGGCATCTGCATTGGGATTGATATTTTTTGCAGTTATTGTTTTATTTTTTAAAGACAGCACTGTAGAAAATGCAAGAAAAGTATTTCTTGCTTCCATCATTTATCTTCCGCTTATGATAGGTATTCTGGTGCTTGATCGGTTTTTTATTTAATCTTTTGTTTTGGAATATTATGGAAAGAGAGGAATCTGAAATTAGAGAAGATTCAGAGGTTTGGGCATCACGGGTTTTTTTCATTATCTTCGCAGGATGCATTGCATTTATGCTGGCTGCATATATTTTTGCATTTAATTAATTTGTTCAAATTTTTACTTAATTTAAAGCATATGCTTGTTCGCTGGATATCGATTAAAGTTGTTACAGAGAAAAATCTAAGATGATTGAATATTACGTGCACAATGCATCCTCGTTTGCCGGGGATATAGATGAACTCTTCGTTGTGATTACCTGGATCATAGGCGTCGCTTTTATTCTGACCCTTGGGGCAATGGTTTATTTTATGATCCGTTTCCGCAGGAAAAAGGGTGTAAGAGCTGAATATATAACTGGTGAAAAGCATAAAGAAAAGAGATTTACCCATTATCCACACTATG
>CAJXDX010000034.1 GCA_913052275.1 uncultured Pseudomonadota bacterium
GATAAAAACATTTATCATCTTAGCGGAGTTTCAAACATTGCGGTAGATTTGAGAGAATTTAAGACGAGAAAATCTGCAGGAATGTTTGCAACAAATTAATTCAGTATTAAGGGCAGGGAAAGTTCATCTGACTGAAGTGTATTAGTCAGGTAGCGCCTTTTGGGATTGAGCTTGTAATGTTTATTATTATTAACTCAGGAATCTTGCACACCTGAGCAACTTCTGCTCCAAGTTTTCCCGATTCTTCTTTGCTGAGTTTAAGCACCTCTTTTGCAGAATATTTTTCACGCAGGTGATTAACATAGCAATCGCATAAAACGATCTTTAACTGCTCCGGGATTCTTGGGTAATTTACTCTGAAGACTGAGGAGCATACATACCACATCTTCCTGATCTGAGTAGTTGAATAATCCAACTCGCTCCCTTTAATATCTCCATAGGAAGCAAGAATTAGAAATATGGCTAATATGCTTTGTACGCAGGCTTTCATGGCACCTCCTTGCTGGACAATCTGGAGATGCAAAATGCGGGCAATAAAATTTTAATATTACAGGAAGATCAAAATTTCCTGTCAAGATTCTCAAAATGGGAAATTCTGCTCTCTTAATTAAGTACTTTATTATGAATGCTCAAACAATTAAATCTTTACTTCCTAATAAAATGTTTTGGTAGATGGATTTAGTCCCTCCGAGAAAAGTTTTCTTTTGATTAATCCTGTGTTAAACTCGGCTTTGGGTCGTGATTTTCTTCTGTTAATATAAACTGAAAAAAAATTTCCATCTAGGCTGCTTACGCAATGGCAAAAGTAATTACATTCGCCAGCCAGAAAGGCGGAGTGGGAAAAACAACTTCCGCAGTACATTTGTCAACTGCCTTCGCTCTTGGAGGTTATAAAACATTATTAGTAGACCTTGATCCTCAAGGTTCAGTTCATCACTCCCTGGGGATTGAAAAAAAAGATGGGGTTGGAGTATGTGAAGTTTTTCTGACTCCCAGCATTTCTCTGCAGGAAATTGTTCAAAACGGCAAGCACCAGAATCTTGATCTGCTTCTTTCAAACATACAGGATCTTCTGGCAGAACAGACGGTAAACAAAATTGCTGCTGACTACTATCATATTTCACAATGGCTGGAGCAGAATGCCGCCAGTGATTATGAATTTATAATCATTGACGCCCCTGCATCTACAAGCCCAATAAGCATCAACGCAATACTCGCAGCAGACCTGATCATTGTTCCGCTGGAATGCGAAGCCCTGGCGATAAAATCTCTCAAACGTTTTTTACAGGCATTTAAGGAACTGCAGAAGAACATCGAACCCGGCCTGCGCCTGGCAGGAATACTGCTTACAATGTATGACGATGAAATTCTGTCCCATCAGCAAGTATGCAGACAAATATACCAGACACTTGGAGATTCAGTTTTTGAAACAATTATTCCCAATTGCCCCTATATTCTTGAAGCAAGCTCCATGGGGATAGACGTGATCCAGCGCCATTTAAATTCAGAAGGCGCAACGGGCTACATTAGACTTGCTAACGAATTACTGGACCGTTTCCTTTTACCCAAGTCTGAGGAACTAAGTCAATAACTTCAAAGACATTCAAAAAAGGAAATGACTTTCGCATCGGCACAGGGTTCAGTGATGAGATGAGGCGAAATCCTCCTGCGGTCGGTTCATTAATAACTTTTAAATTTACAGGAACCACTAAAAAAGGGATTCCCAGATTCGCCAGTTTTCTGAGGTTGCACCAGCAATTTTGAAATATGCACAAGTTCAACATGATAAGTCTGAGCCGGAGATTTTGTGCCGTATTTTGAAGCATGCATTTGGATTTTAATGGGCCTGATTACAGGAAGTTTTGTAAATGTATGCATTGATCGACTGCCTATGCAGTTTGCCGATAAAGAACTGCGATCACGCTTGCTGAAATCTTCTGAATTATCTTCACTACTGAAAAATCACGTACAGGACCGTACACTGACATTATTCAAACCGACACGATCGTTTTGTTTTTACTGCGGGCATCAGCTTCGATGGTTTGAAAATGTTCCCCTGCTGTCATACATTTTCATCAAAGGACGTTGTAGAACATGCAACGCAGCTTTAGGTTCAAGACTGTTCTGGACCGAAACCATGCATGGCTTGTGGTATGGAATCTTTGGCTGGTTATTTCAAAACTGGATTTGGTCCTTATTTGCAGGCATTAACTTTTCATTTTTGTGGATTTTGGCATACTGCCGGTCTCATCAACAAGTGAGGATCAAACTTTATTATGCCGGAGGAGTCTTGCTGGCTGTGAATTTCATGGTGTATTTTTTTATCAGAAAATGAAGAAAATAATTTTTACGCTGCTCAAATTGGTGATCGTGCTCTCCATTTTGATCTATCTGGTCCGCAGCGGAAGATTGAATTTTGAAAAGTTGCTGCTCTTTCGAGATGCACCGGAAATACTGGCATTTATGGTTGGAGTGCTTGTTTTAATTGTGGTCCCGTTGGCCACATTCCGCTGGTGGCTTTTGTTACGGGCAATTGGGTTGCCTGTTGAACCGAAACAAACTTTTTTGCTGACATGGATCGGCAATTTCTTCAACACAACTCTTCCTGGGGCAGTTACCGGTGATGTGGTAAAGGGATATTATGTTATCAAGGCACAGCAGGAAGAAGGGCGAACACGTGCACTGATGACGCTTTTGATTGACCGATTTGTAGGTTTGTTCGGTTTAATAGTGATGGCATTTCTGGCACTTGTTTTTAACCTTGAACTGATACTATCTCAGGAAAATATGCATTCTCTGGCATGGATGATAGTTGCGCTGTTTGTGTTAACAGTGCTGTTTTATTTTATTGCGATGTTTCCCTTCAAAGAAGGTCGTGATCCTTTTATCCGTCTTTTTAATCGCCTCCCTGCCAGCAAACTCACAATCAAAGTTTATTCTGCATTCAAAAGATTTCAGCATCAGAAAAAAACCCTGCTGCTGACTTTGGTGCTGGCCATAGGTATCCACAGTTTGATCGCCCTGATTTTCTTTCAGGTGGCACATTTGATTGGTGTTAAAGAAATGAACCTGGCAACACAATTCTTCCTGATGCCTATTGGTTTAATCACTGTGGCAATACCAATCGCTCCCGGCGGGATTGGAATCGGACATGTGGCCTTCGAGTCCCTGTATCAGCTTGCCGGACTTTCCGGAGGAGCAGATATTTTCAACCTCTTCATCATAGTCCAGCTTGGAGTTTTTCTGTTGGGAGGAATCCCCTATTTTCTATACAGCAGTGAATATAAAATACCGGAGAATCCGGAGGATATGCTTTGAGAGACAATCGAACAGCAATCAATTTCGGGAAATTCCACTTGAGAATAGGGGCTGAATCCTAAATGCAAATGCTGAAATAAAGACAGTTCCGGAATTGTTAATCTTCTGACTGCAAAATATTCAAATGTTCCCGAACACTGGATGAAAGCGCATTTAAATCATAACCTCCTTCAAGCATGCTTATGATTCTGCCTTCCGCAAACTTCTCTGCCAATTTTTTTAGTTCACTGGTCAACACTTTGTATGTATGTTCCGTAAGGTTAAGTGAAGCCAGAGGATCGTCCCTGTGCGCGTCAAATCCGGCAGAAACTAAAATAAAGTCCGGTTTGTATTCTTCCATCTTCGGCTGGACTTGATCATAAAAAATCTGCAAATATTCTTCATCTCCCGTTCCGGCCAAAACAGGAACATTCAGAGTATATCCGGCACCTGCGCCTTTTCCCCTTTCATCTGCATAGCCGGTTCCGGGATAACAGGTACGAGGATCCTGGTGCATGCTTACGAAATACACGTCATCCCGCTCCTCAAAAAGATGCTGAGTGCCGTTACCATGATGCACATCAAAATCAAAAATCAGTACACGATTGAAACCCATCTCTGAGCATAAAAATTCAGCGGCAAGGGCAATGTTGTTAAAAAAACAAAATCCCATTGCATAATCATTTTCCGCATGATGACCAGGCGGGCGCACTGCGCAGAAGGCGTTTTCAAAGCGTCTTTCCGCCACTTCCACAGCTCCCTCAATTACAGATCCTACTGCATGCAGTGCGGCATTATAAGTTTGTGGAGAAATAACACAATCCGGCGTATGCAGATTTCTGGCACCACTTTCGGATGCCGCTTCAACCTCGGAAATCAGTTTTTCTGAATGCACCATTTTCAATTCCTGAATGGTTGCAGGACGTCCGGACTGCAGCCTGAGTTTCTCCAGCATCCCCTCGGATTCAAGTTTGTCTGTTATGGCCCGCAGTCGATTGGCGTTTTCCGGATGAGAACCTGTATCGTGTTCCAGGAAGATGGGATTAGTATAAAATCCTGTATTCATTGTATTCAAATTTTTCAGCGATAGAATTTTAGCAGTGATTCAGTCAAAAAGTACGCCAAGTCTGACACTACTGTTCAACACAAAGCAAGCCCTTTGTTATTATTATTCTTGTTAGTTTGTGTTTGCAGAGCAGTTTGGTTAGAATCGAATCCTAATAAAACAAAACGTTTTATTTGACTGAGGTTTTACAGTTTTAATATATGGAATGGCACTGCTTAATATTCATACTTTCCCTGACCCGATATTGAGGCAAAAAGCTTTACCGGTTACAGACTTTGATCAAAGCCTTGATGATACGGCGAAATCCATGCTGGAAACAATGTACGTATCCAGCGGAATAGGGCTTGCAGCCGTCCAGGCAGGCATCCTCAAAAAAATAATAGTGATCGATTTAATAAGTGGAGAAGAAGACATTAGCCTCAGGGAACCACATGTTTTTGTTAATCCTAAAATATTAAAGAAATACGGATCCACTGTCTCTGAAGAAGGCTGCCTCAGCGTGATTGATTTCCGGGGTGATGTTGAACGTGCTGAAAAAATATCAGTTGAATACCAGGATGTTAAAGGCAATATCCATCAAATGGAAGCTGAAGAAATGATGTCAATTTGTCTTCAGCATGAAATCGACCATTTAAACGGTATTTTATTTATTGATCACTTGCCTGTGCTGAAGCAAAAAATGGTGAAAAAGAAGCTTACAAAACTCGCCATGGCAAATGCATGAATTTGCGGAAGACTGCTTTCATTTCTATTAATGTTTCTCTCTGGATTATTCAATTATTCACATTTACCCAGTCTTTCGCCGAGGAAATTGTTTACTCTCACGCCCTTGTAACAACCACCACAGGAGAGGAAATTCCCGTTGAGGTCGCAGACACACTTAAAAAAAGAAGCCTTGGACTGGGAAAACGTGCCTCTCTGAAAAAAGGATGGGGGATGCTGTTTGTTTTTGAGAAACGAAAACCGCATCGTTTCTGGATGAAAGACATGCAGTTTCCTTTGGATATTATCTGGCTGGACAATCACAGAATTGTGCATATCATTCATAATGCGCAGCCTGTTAATTCCAAGGTTGAGCCTGAGGTAATGACCTCTCCGGTTCCAGTAAATTTTGTTCTGGAGATTGCCGCCGGACGCGCGGCAAAACTTCGGCTTAAAACGGGACAGCGAATGAATTTTAAATTTTGAAACTGAACAGCCTCAAAAAATAAACTCAATAAATCTGAAAATATGTCTAAATCACAACTTATTTGCGTTGTAGATGATGAACCTGCCATAAGGGATATCCTGGAGAGTGTTCTTTCCGATGAAGGCTATCCTGTAATCACCTGTCAGAACTCAGATGTTTTTTATGATCAACTGGAAAAACAAACTCCGGACCTGGTACTGCTGGATATCTGGCTCCCCGGAACAGACGGAATGGCTATTCTCAGCAGATTGAGAGAGACTCACCCTGACCTGCCTGTGATCATGATGAGCGGTCATGCAGGTATCGATGCTGCAGTAAATGCCATTAAGAAGGGTGCTGTTGATTTTATGGAGAAGCCACTCCAGCTAGAAATACTGTTTGATAAAATTGCAGTTGTGCTGTCAAACAAACCTCCGGAGAAAAAAAAGGATCTGGCCTCAGACACCCAAATGGAAGTAGCCAGGATCATCAACCCCATAATACCTTCCGGAGCAATACAGCTCAAAGATTCAGATCGCCCACAACGCACCCTGAAAAATAACGTTGTTCTGAACGGTAAAGGCCTGCTGACCGGACGAAACACTGGAGTAATTTTAAGTCCGCTGGATTCAAACAGTGGAATTATTTTCCAAACTTTAGATGAAACGTCTCTGCCGGCGCATATCACAAATATAGAGAATTTTGATCAGTCTGTAGCTAAACAGTCTTTCAGCGCCAACTCCACGGTGTTAGCACGTGATAACCGCAAAGTAAGAACAGTTGAACATTTGCTGGCAGCATTAAGTATGGCTGGAATTACCAACGTTTTGGCCAAGGTGGATGAAGAGATTCCAAACATTGACGGTTCGGCAAACCATTTCACTGAACTTATCAACGAAGCTGGTGTTCAGGACCAGGATGCTGCTGTTAAAGACGCAGTGGTTTTGGAGCCAATACAGGTCGGACGTAAAAAAATTGATGAAAAACACCTTTACGTGGAACCTTTTGACGGCTTTGAGGTAAAGATGCGCGTAGATTATGCCTCACCTATTGGAGAACAGAAACTGACGTTTAATTCTGAAAAAGATTCCTTTGAAAGCGATATCGCCCCTGCACGGTCATTCAACACTTTTGAGAACATAGATATTGCACAAAAAACAGGAACAGTTGGAAGCGGGTATCTTGATTCTCATATTATCATGCATGACGGCAAGGTTATAAATACTGAGCTGCGTTATCCTGACGAATTTGTCAGACACAAAATTCTGGACCTGATCGGCGACCTTTATCTGCTGGGATATCCCCTGCGGGGACGAGTTGTTGCCAACATGACTTCACATGGCTACAATCAGGCGCTTGTCCAAAAACTTCATGTTGCCATGACAACCTGAGAAAATAGAATTTTTCGTAAGCGATGCTTTATATAGTCAAGGGAAGTACATCATATGCTTAAGAATTAAAAACAATATTTCAGCCCCTCCTAGATGCGCCACCAGGCCAGATCATATGCTGTACAGGCACTTTATCAGGCAGAGCTGATTCAAAGCAAAGCCATGAAGCATGCAGACCGCTTTTTGGACCAGCTTGAAACAAGTTCTGAAGTTAAGGCTTTTGCCCGTGAACTGATTGAAGGAACCCTCAAGCACCGTAAATATCTTGACCGTTATTTACGAAAAAACCTGGAACACTGGAAGCTGAGCCGACTTTCGACTACGGTTAGGAATATATTAAGACTGGCTGTATATGAACTATACCATCATCCGGAACTCTCTCACAGTGTAGTTATCAATGAAGCAGTGGAACTGTGCAAAGATTTTGTAGACGACACTTCGCATGGGCTGACAAATAGTGTTTTGCAGAAAGTATTTGACCAGATTGATCAGGAGAGAAAAACTAAATCCACTAAAAGTGAAGAAGAGGAATCAAAAAAGCATGAGGTGACAACTTAAATCCATGATTCAAAAATTATAGTAAATAATATGTGAGTGCTTATTAATTATCTAAAAAACAGATAAATTATTTTTCATCATAGTGCAGCCAGTTCCTTTAATTTTTCTCCAGTCACACGAAACGTTGTCCATTCATTCAAAGGTACAGCTCCCATTTTCTTATAAAAACTGATTGCCGGTTCATTCCAGTCAAGGACTGACCATTCCAAGCGCCCTCCTTCCATTTCCAGGGCACACTTGGCTAACCTTCGCAGAAGCGCTTCCCCTATGCCTTTGCCCCTGGCAAACTCCCTCACAAAAAGATCTTCCAGATAAATTCCTGGACGACCCAGAAAAGTTGAGAACGTATGGAAGTATAATGCAAACCCCAAAACTTGGTTCGCATTGTAAGCAAGAAGAACTTCAGCATTAGAATTTTCTCCAAACAAAGTTTCCTCGAGCAGCTCTTCTGTTGCAACTACTTCATCTAATAGACGTTCGTAATCAGCCAGTTCTTTGATCAAAACAAAAATTTCGGGGACATCATCAAGTTCAGCCGGTCGTATTTTATAATTTTCATTTACTGCATCCATAAGATTATTGTTTAGATATCTGAATATTTTTGAGCAATGTTTTGATAGACACGAATCTCTTTCATGTTACCACGATTCCGGAAACCTTTGATCAAAATTTCGCATTTTTTCCTAAGCATCCGGATTGCTGCAGTGCGATCTCCGGAACGGAGATTTTCCTGACTTAATATTTTCTGCAGCGACTGTACACGGAAGCGATCAATACCCCATAGTTTTCTCGACAGTTGGTCCGAATGCCCTCCGTGACGGGTCATCAATTTTTCATTCAGCAGCGCCACAGGATGATACGCGGTCAAACGGAGCCAAAGATCATAGTCTTCACAGACAGGAAGGGCATCATCAAACATTCCGTGTCTTTCCAGCAATTCCCTGTGCAACATCACCGTTGAAGGGGCCATAAGACAAAGAGCCAAACTTGGCTTAAATATCCAGCCTTCCCTTTTTCGATGCTTGTTTTTCGGATTTACTCTTATTCCATTTCTGATCCAGATTTCATCAGTAAAATGAATCTGATATTCCGGACAAAGTCTGGTTTGTTTGATTTGTTTTTCTAATTTTTCGGCATGCCAATAATCATCTGAATCCAGAAAGGCAATCCACTTACTGTCGCTTTGCACAATTGCAGTATTTCGAGCAGCGCTGACTCCAAGGTTTTCAGGCAAAAGTATTGTCCTTATTTTTCCGGAATAGCTTTCGAGAATTTTTCCTGTAGAGTCGGTTGAAGCATCATCCACCACAATCAACTCAAAATCCTGAAATGTCTGTGACAGTACGGATTCAATGGATGTTTTCAACCATTTTGCACGATTCCAGGTCGGAAGAATAACTGTTACCTGCGGCATAATACAATCACAAACTTACAGACAGAATGTGTAAGCCGTCTCCTGAATTTCACTTGACACCTTTTTTATACCCCCATAAGGTATGTTACCAAAATCTCTTTTTTATGGAGTTTAATATGCATCCAAGTCATGAAGATCAGCTTCTGCGCCTGAAAAAGGTTGAAGGCCAGGTCAGGGGAATTCAAACAATGATTGAAGAACGGCGTTATTGTATGGATCTGCTTTCTCAAATCAGGGCTGTTACAGGAGCATTGCGTAAAATTGAATCTGGAATATTAGAAAGCCATCTGCAGCATTGCGTCAATGATGCAATTACATCAAAAAATAAAAAAAATGCAGAATTAAAAATCAAAGAAATTACCCAACTATTTGAAAAAATGAGATAATTGTCAGGATGCATCCAGTTTCCTTTTGATGAAAAGTTGGGAAATAAAATACCAAACCAAGCCTGAAACCTGCAGCAACGCCACTGCACTGATGGCAACCCTGTAGCTTGCTGGATCATAGCCTGTTTCGGTTAAGGGCCAGAGTTCAATAATTTCTCCGATACCCCATTGAATTATAAATGCCCCCATAAATACCTGTACATTCAGGATTGTGCTTACTCTTCCGGAGTATTTTTTTGGAAATATCTGAGCTAATCCGGCGTAAGTTAATATGCATGAAGTTCCCAGGAATCCAAGCATTGTTACCAGCAACAAAGGACTTGCTGACCAGCCAAAGGCAAGTGAGAACTGGGCTGACGAAAACAGAATCATTCCAAAAACACCTACTGAAATCGGCCGCATATCAAAAAAACGGGAAAGCCGTTCTGTGAAAATTCCAAGCAGAAAATAACCCGTAATTACAGACAGTGTCATTGAGAATAATAATTGAGATGAATCCTGCTCGCCGAGACCTGCTACATCCCTCAGCCATGGTTTTATCCAAAGGCCATGAATTGCCAGGAATGCTCCATTTGAAAGCGCTGTTAAAGGCGCGATACTCCAGAAAACGGGGCTACGGAAAACCGTTCCCATTTCTTTCAACTGCGTTTTGAATTCAGGTTTTTTGTCTGCAGAACTATGATGTTCCGGCAAAACAAGCCATAAACAAAGTGAAGCAAAAACTGTAATGATGGCAAGGCCTGAGAAAACACCGCGCCAGTCCGTGATGGAAAGAAAATTCTGCAAAGGAGTGGTTGCACCCAATGCTCCCAATCCTCCGGCAACCATTTGCAAGCCGTTTATCATCGGCAGCCGTTCGCTTTGGAACCAGATTACAAAGGCCTTGAAGGCTGCCATCAAGCAGGCTGAAACTCCTAATCCGATCAGCAACCTGCCTGCAATCAATCCTGAAGCTGTGTCTGAATTTGAGAAAATCCATGCCCCCAGAGCTGCAAATAAAAGCAATGCTGCTTCAGTGCGTCTTGGACCGTATCGATCGAGCAATATACCTAAGGGAAGCTGAAATGCCGCAAATGAAAAAAAATAGGCACTGGTTAAAAGTCCCAAATCAGCAGGCCCAAGACCAAGTTCATCAACCAGATCACTCTCAATTATCGCATTGGCATTACGATAAAAATAGGAAATGGCATAGCCCAGTGCAAAAGGGAAATAAACTCTTGCGAAAAGCATGTAGTTAAAAATCAATAAGATGCTCAAAACAACCAAAGAGCTGTACTATAATAAGTAACAGCAAAAACTGCTTAATGCACATGCTCTGAGTTAGTGATTAAAAAACAACGGGCGGGGGTTCAGAATTCTATACCGATCCTGGCACGAATTCCCTTGTCGAAGTGATGCTTTATTTTTTTCATTTCAGTAACCAGGTCCGCACGCTCAATGAGTTTTTGATGAGCATGACGTCCGGTAAAAACAAGTTCCACATTTTTAGGACGATCATCCACAATTTGAATAGCTTTATCAAGTGAAAGCAGTTCTCTATAAATACAATAATTTATCTCATCTGCAATAATCAGATCATACTTGCCGGATTTCACTTGAAGGTACAAATCCTCCATTTCAGGCTTCAGCTTTTCTTTCATTGTTTCCACATCTTCCGGAATTGTTTTGCTGACGCAAAGTGCCCAATAATGAGGAACGTTCTTGAAAGTCAGGTTAGGATGGAAGCCGTTTGGACAGAGTTTCAATTCACCGGTTTTCCAGCGAGGCTTGAGCATACGCAAATAATACACATGCATTCCCGATCCGAGTGCGCGCAGCATAAGTCCAAGTGAAGCGGTGCTTTTCCCCTTGCCTTCTCCGGTATAAATTTGAAAAGCTCCCTGTTTAATTTTTGGACGCTTTGGAATTTTGATTCCCCCTGCAGTTATCTCAGTCTCTAGTTCAACTATTGTGTCTGTCATGATAGTCTAACCAAAAATAGAGCTCTCTTAATTTCTGAGAATTGATTCCACATCGCAGTATTCTTCCAGAAAATCTGCCAGCTCTTCCATTTCACGTTCCTTAGTTTGCTGAAAAGAAAACGGAATGTCAAAAGGTTCTGGAGAAACCAAGGCCAAAAGTCGCCGTGTTACCTCAGGACTTTCCAGCCAGCCGTGAATATAAGTGCCAATAATTTTTTGCGTACGGTCAATCACTCCAAGAGAAGTATCATTTTTAACAATTGATTCCAACTCATTACTGCGAATTTCTGAGCGTCCCAAATGTATTTCATAACCAGACCAGCACAAACCCTCCAGCCATTTCTGCCCCTGATACTCACGCTTTTCGAGCTGTTTGTCTCCTTCCAATACAGTAGTCATGGGTAGAAAACCCAGTCCTGACCCTAGGCCTCCTGCTTCCATGTCATGAGGATCGTCCACCGATTCACCAAGCATCTGGAAACCACCGCAGATTCCCAAAATCCAAGTTTTTCCAAACAAATTTTTCAGTTCTGCTGTAAAACCTTTTTCATGCAGGAAGGCCAAGTCTGCCAGTGTATTTTTACTGCCAGGTATAATTATCAGTTCAGCATTCCCAAGTTCATTAACATTTTTGACAAAGCGCACAGACAATCCGTCAATCTGTTTAAGAGGATCAAAATCAGTGAAGTTGGAAATGTGAGGCAGTCTAATTACTGCTACATCCAATACTGCCTCAGGATCAATCTTTGAGCGTAAATTCTGTGAATCTTCATCTTCGAGCTCCATTTCCCGCCATGGAATCACGCCCAAAACCGGAACTGGTACTATTTCCTCAAACTGTTTGATTCCGGGTTCAAGCAGAGAAACATCCCCCCGAAATTTGTTAATCAGGATTCCCTGCATCAGTGAACGATACTGTGGTTGAATCAAATCATACGTTCCCTTAAGCCAGGCAAAGACCCCTCCTCTATCAATATCACCTATAAGAATAACCTTTGCTCCGGCGTACTTTGCCATGCGCATATTTACAATATCCCTGGCTTGCAGATTTATTTCTGCAGGACTTCCCGCACCTTCCATTACGATCCAGTCTGACTCAGATTTCAGTGAATCAAATGCTTTTCGCGCTACCTGGAAATTTTCTTCCGTCAGTGAGTAATATTCATGGGCAGAGCAAGTGCACGAGACTTTTCCCATCCGGATCAATTGAGAGACCCCTGAACCTTGCGGCTTTAGTAAAATAGGATTCATTCTTGCGTCCGGAAACACACCGCAAGCTTCAGCCTGTACAATTTGCGCCCTTCCTAGTTCCAGCCCATCAGGTGTAACTCCGGAATTGAGTGACATGTTTTGGGCTTTGAAAGGCCTTACACTAAGTCCCCTGTTTTTGAGCAAGCGGCAGAATCCTGTTGCCAGGACACTCTTGCCCACCCCGGAACCTGTGCCCTGGAACATTAAAATGTTTGGCATTATTTTATCTGATAAATTACAACCAATCTGGATAAGGCAAGCCTTTTTCCTTCAGAAAAAAGGGATTGAAGAGCTTGGATTGATAACGTACTCCAGAGTCACAAAGGATGGTGACAATAGTTTTTCCAGGACCAATCTCTTTCGCAAGACGAATGGCACCGGCAACATTTATTCCTGAAGAACCTCCTAAACAAAGCCCTTCCTCTTTCAATAAATCAAAGCAAATCGGCAGGGCTTCTTCATCAGGTATCTGGAAGGAGTGATCTACAGGAGCATCTTCAAGGTTTGCTGTGATGCGTCCCTGTCCAATGCCTTCCGTGATGGAATCACCCCAACTTGACAATTCACCAGTTGTGTAAAATGAGTGGAGCGCAGCACCCAGAGGATCGGCAAGTCCAATAATGACTTCCGGATTACGTTCCTTCAGGTACAAGCCTGTACCTGCCAGTGTTCCGCCTGTTCCGACCGAGCAAATGAAGCCTTCTACTTTTCCGTCAGTTTGCTCAAATATTTCCGGACCGGTTGTTTCGTAGTGCCCCTTACGGTTGGCAACATTATCAAATTGATTGGCCCAAATTGCTCCGTTCGGTTCGGTTTTTGATAATTCATCAGCAATGCGCCCGGATACTTTGACATAGTTGTTTTCATCTCGATATGGCACTGCCGGAACTTCACGCAGCTCTGCACCGCAAAGCCTCAGCATATCTTTTTTCTCCTGGCTTTGGGTATCCGGAATGACTATCAGTGTGCGGTATCCCAATGAATTTCCAACCAGCGCCAGGCCAATGCCTGTGTTTCCTGCTGTTCCCTCAACAACCAGTCCCCCTGGCCTCAACAGTCCCTGCTGCTCAGCATCCAAAATAATGGCCTTTGCGGCCCGATCTTTGACGGAACCTCCAGGATTTAAAAATTCAGCCTTGCCTAAAATATTGCAACCTGTCAATTCAGATGCTTTTCGAAGCTTTATCAG
>CAJXDX010000035.1 GCA_913052275.1 uncultured Pseudomonadota bacterium
TCCCAGCAGATTCAAAACCGGAGCAGCTGATCTCAAAAAAGTTGTGTGAGTGGGAACATGCAGCAGACTGTTTTCTGTTCCCTTCAGGTATGTCGGCAGTTCATACCGTGATGAATCTGCTGCGCAATAAAAGCAGGCCCCAGGTTATCGTGATCGGGTTAATGTACAGCGACAGTTACAACCTGCTTATGAATCCGGGACGATCATCCAGATGGGAGGCTGAATTTGTCGAGCTGAACGAACTGGAGACCCTGCCTCAGATTATAAGTGAGAAGACGGCAATGATTGTCACTGAGACAATAACTAATCCGCTGGTGGAGATTCCCGATTTAGAAAGGATCGGTGAAATTGCATCCGCACATGGAGTACCTTTTGTGGTAGACAACACTGTTGCCTCTCCGGCAAATTGCCAGCCACTGGATTACGATGCTGATTATGTTATTCACAGCACCACCAAATATTTGAGCGGGAGCAACGATCACGCCGGTGGGGCTGTGGTGGTAAAAAATTCTCGGGACGCCTCTGCTTTGGATAATTTCCAGCGATGCTGGGGAATGAGAATTTCCCCCCTGGAGTCGGCAACTCTCTGGGAATGCATACAGGACTTTGAAGAACGGATGGAACGCTTTAACACAAACT
Source organism: uncultured Pseudomonadota bacterium (assembly GCA_913052275.1). Taxonomy (GTDB): domain Bacteria; phylum SAR324; class SAR324; order SAR324; family NAC60-12; genus Arctic96AD-7. Next base: position 640 of record CAJXDX010000035.1, read on the forward strand.
GTACTGTCGTGGCGGAATTTTTGTCAGGGCATTTAGCTGTTGATTTAGTGTACCATCCATCCCTGAGTTCTCATTCTTCATATGCTACTGCAAAAAAACTTCTCAGCGGAAATGGAGGAGTGGTCAGCTTCACCCTGAAGGATGAAAGTGAAAATGCTTTGAAGAAATTTTATGACAGAGAATTCTCTTCAATGATCAAAGCTCCGTCAATAGGTTCAAATCAGACACTGATTTGCCCTTATACTTTACTGACAAACTATTTCTACACTGATGAGGAACTCAAGGAGATCAAGCTTCCACGTCACCTGATTCGTATCTCTGCAGGGTGTGAAACAGAAATTGACGGAATTTTAGAAGATTTGGACTTAGCGCTGAAGAGAACTATTCAGTAACATAATCAGCCACATTGGAACTGGCACACAGATTCCGCCTGCTCCAGATTTTCTGGCGTCTTACCTTTGAGTTTGGACATGACTATTGCTTAACCATACTGATCCTGATTCTCCAGAATAAGACGGTGATAGCGTTTTTTGCCTGCCCTGAGCAGGATTTCCCGGTTCTGTAAATCAGACTCTTCAAGACAGAATTCCGGATCATCAATCCTTTGATCATTAACATAAACCCCGCCCTGTGCCTGTAAACGTCTTGCTTCTCCTTTTGATTTGCAGAGTCCTGTTTCCAGGAAAATATCAAAAATTCCAAGTCCGACTGAAATGCGTTCAGGATCAATAATGGTGCTGGGCACATTTGAATTGTCTGCGCCAGCAGCTGATTTACTACCAGAAAAAAGTGACTCTGCTGCCTGCTGTGCCTGGTGAGCATTTTCGCTGCCATGAACGATTGCAGTTGTTTCAAATGCAAGGCGCTGTTTTGCCTTACGTATATCTGCTCCGCGGAGTTTGCCGAGTTCCCTGACTTCTTTCATTGGCAGGAAAGTAAATAATGACAGGAATCTTTCCACATCATCATCTTCCGTGTTGATCCAGTACTGGTAATATTCGTAAGGAGAGGTACGTTTTGGATCAAGCCACACAGCGCCCTTTTCCGTTTTTCCCATCTTCTTTCCGGATGATGTAGTCAGCAGAGGATAAGTCCAGCCGAATGCGTCCTTACGCTCAACACGGCGTATCAAATCAGTTCCGGAAATGATGTTTGCCCACTGGTCATCTCCACCCATCTGCAAAATGCAGTCATAGCGCCTGTTCAGTTCCAGAAAATCATAAGCCTGCAAAAGCTGATAATTGAACTCCAGGAAACTCAGTCCTGAGTCAAGTCTTACCTTGTACGTTTCAAAAGACAGCATGCGGTTAACAGAAAAATGACGTCCGATGTCACGCAGGAAGTCTATATAATTCAAGTCACGCAGCCATTCAGCATTGTTGACCAGCACGGCATCTTCACTGAAGTCCAGGAAGCGCTCAAATTGAGGAAGCATGCCTTCAATGTTGGACTGCAGCTGCTCCTCTGTAAGCATTTTGCGGATCTCTGTTTTACCGCTGGGGTCGCCGATCATGGCCGTTCCCCCACCCATCAGGGCGATTATTCTGTGACCTCCCCTCTGCATATGTGCGAGTCCCATCAAAGGAATCAGGTGTCCAACATGCATTGAGTCTGCTGTGGGGTCGAATCCGATATAACAGCAAGCCCGGTCTTTTTCCAGGCGTTCTGCCATTTCTTCTGGATGAGTGCTTTGCTGATAAAAGCCCCGCTCTTTCAGTTCTTCCAGCATGGTAATCAGTTGGTAATCGTGTGACGTCCGGAAAAGGCTTCCATCAGTGTTATATCATCAACATACTCCAGGTCACCTCCAGCAGGAATACCGCAGGCAAGTCGGGTAATGTTGGGGATTTTACTGGAAAATTCCTGCTGCAGAAATAAAGCAGTTGCTTCACCCTTGACTGTAGGGTTTGTAGCAAGGATTAATTCATTGATCTGGTTTTCATTTATCCTGCTGCGTAATTTTGCCAGGTTGAGTTGCTGCGGTCCAATCCCGTCCAGGGGAGAGATCGCACCCATCAAAACGTGATAGACTCCCTTGTATGCTCCGCTGTTTTCAATGGGAAAGATATTGTTAGGCTGTTCTACCACGCACAGCTGTCTCTGGTCGCGTCCGTAGTTAGTGCAAATGGTGCATGGATCGGTATCGGTAAATCCGGAACAAACGGAACAGAAGTGTATTTTTTCCTTGACCTGCGTTAGTGCTTCAGTCAGGTTATGAATTTCTTCAGGAGTGTAACGGAGGATGCTGAAAGCCAGGCGCTGTGCGGTTTTGCGCCCAACTCCCGGAAATCTAGAAAATTCGTCAATCAGCCGTTCTAAAGCGGCAGGAATCTGCATGGAAAATCAGGATTCTACTTCCGGAAAATGAAGATCAGGCTGGCGTGCTTCTGTGAGGATCAATCCCAGCGGGTCAAGAATTTTCAAATCCATATCCAGTGACTTTTCATCCCATTCATCCTGGTAAGGACTGACTGTACCACCAGCAATGTTTTCCAGTCTCTTCCTGTATTCTTTTTCTGCAGCCTGCAGGTTTTCCAGCATCCCGATTCCCTTTTTTGCCAGAGGCTTCATAAACCCTGGTATTTTTGTTTCCCTGAACAGCTCGTCAAGCCGCTTTGAATTGCGCATAGAGATGGTGTATTCCGCTCTCACGTCAATCTGTATTTCTTCCTCTTCCACAAGTGTACCGCATTTTTTGTGTACCCTGCCGTCCGGCATTGAGACTTCTGAATATTCAAGGGTATTGCATTTAGGACAATGCAGCCAGACTATCCAGCCTGGAATCGGAGCATTGCGGGCTTCGTCTTCTTTCTTTGCCCTGCGGTCCGCAAGGTTTATTACTTTTGCGGTAGTGTTACTCATCTTGAGAATTGAAGTGCTCTTTCACGAGGAGCAACGGAGCCAATCTTTTAAATCTGTTGTTGCATGTTGTGCTTAATTTTCACTGATTTTAAATTTTTTGTCAAAATAATTTATAATCACTTTTTATGGCAGAAACTCGGAAAAAAACATATATTTTCAGTACAATCATAGTTGCAGGGATAATTCTATAAACACGAATAAATTTAAATATGATGAAGCAAAAAATTTAGAACCAGAAAAAAAGTTTTCTCTGAGGAGAGTTTTATTCAAGTTTTCATGCCAGATCTTGCAAAATTATCTTTATTGTGTAAAATCATTGTTTCGAAGAAGTTATATAAGCTTTTATTAGAATTACCAGATTTGAAACTGCAGTCAAAAAAAGCATGTGAATCATCCAATTCCATGCTGTATCTGCAAATGGCATAGGAAAGGCATAACTTTTTTTCTTGACATGCAATAATTGATGTTATATCTTCGAGCACTTTATAAGCCTGAATGCGGGGCTTTGCAGTTTCTGCAAAAAATGATCACACAGCGACATTGATAACGAAAGGCTATCGTTCTGATTTCAATTAAAACATTAACACTCAAACATAATTAAAATCTTAGACTATGGAGGAAAAGATGAAAAATATTCTGTTCGTTTTGCTGGTATTATTTTTTAGTCTTGCCATCATTTCCTGCGCTACAACTTATTCGAAAGTTGTAAATTCCAAAGTAGATACTCTGATAATTGAGAATTCCACTGCGACAGATTCTACACTCAATCATTCAACTTTAGAGGATTCATCAGTCAAAAAATCGACAGTATCCAAGTCTAAGATAACTGAAGAATCAAAAATTCTTAATAATTCGGTAATAGAAAATTCAACAATCTCCAATTCAACAATCTCCAATTCAACAATCAAAGGTCAGACAATTGAAAATCAAACTATTACCAATACAACATGGATCAATACCGATCCCGATCCCGATCCAAAGGAGGAATAGTAAAAGTTTCCTTCCATAAAGGCATTATCCTGAAAATTACTGAAACATGTGAGACTGTTTAAAGTCTCACATTGGCAATAAATGCCTGCCTCTCACAGATACGGCAAATTAAAGCCGCCCAATCCCTGCATAACAAACAGAGCTTAACGTGAAAGTTTTAAAAAAAATGACCTGAAAGTCATTTGCAACCTCTTATTCAATTCATCAGTATTTTGATTGTCTTTAACTGCATGATTGACACTTCCTTTTTTTCGCATCATTACGGGAAAGAACAGACTTTGAGCCGGAATTCATCAGGGGATGATCTCAGTCTGCCAGCATACCAGCATTCACCCTCAGTAAGCGTGGGAATCATCAGTGGTCAAGCCAAGAGCCTGATCTCAACTTGATTGGAGAACAGGCTTTGAGATGGATTATAGTTAGACCCAGTTCCTGTCAATGGTTGTCAGATCAAGCCCAAAATTATAAAAGAAATATTTTTTCGGAAAGCCCCGTTTCCTGACATTATTATTGACAGTTACAGTAGTGCAGGATTTAATGGTTACTGTATTAAAGGAGCAACTATGGATATGCCTGTAGGTGATAACAGACCTGAACCGTCAAAAAACGTGCTGGGAGAACCAATGGTGATCTGCTGTGAAGATCCGCTGACTGGATTTTACAGAAACGGGAAGTGTGATACAGGACTGGATGATCACGGACTCCACACGGTATGCGTTCAGGCAACTTCTGAATTTCTGGAGTACTCCAAGTCTGTGGGGAACGATCTGAGCACACCCATGACTGAATTTGGATTCCCCGGACTGAAGGACGGTGACCGCTGGTGCCTTTGCCTCTCGCGCTGGAAGCAGGCATACGATGCTGGTAAAGCACCGCGGGTATATCTGGCTTCCACTCATGAAGCTTCTCTGGAACTTGTACCACTGGAAGTTTTTTTGGAGTATGCCATAGACTTGAACTGACTCATGATTTCCTGAGCATTCACCGGATTGTTCTTCCTCACAAAAACTCTTTTCATTCCTGCGTTGAATACTTGACTTGTAAACTTTTAGGTGTTATGTCTTAAATACTGCTGAACCATAGATTTTAACAGCGAATACACCATTGGGGAAAAGATGGGGAAAATTTTTTACATCATTTTAATTTCATATGTTTGCCTCATAATTAATTCCTGTGCAGAAATTGACAGATCATCTGAGTCTGCAAATTCTTCCCTTACAGAACAAATATGGTCTTCAGCCTATGACATTTTGATTGGAACTACGCTGATGTCCTCCGACAATTTATTTGCGCCTGAACAAACCTCGACCGAGAAAGGCGGAAATTCCACTCCTAATAACAATAATATATTTCTTGTGAAGCAGAATTCCTCCGGAAGCAGAGAGTGGATAATGGATTTGGGAATATCAGATGAGGAATCAGGAATTTCGATGACATTCGATTCTTCCGATAATGTCTATATAACAGGATATAAAAGAAATGGTCTTGACGGCAATAAGAACTCAGGAGATTTTACAGTATTCCTTGTCAAGTACAATTCCTCCGGAAGCAGAGAGTGGATTGAACAGTTGGGTAAATCTGCAGTTGAATATGGAGCCAGACTGATTGTGGACTCTTCTGATAACATCTATGTAACCGGATTTTCCAGTGAATTTGAATCAGACAATGAATTTGGCTCTCAGAATACTTTGCTGGCGAAATATGATTCCTCTGGAACCAGAGAATGGACAAAACCTCTGGGATCTACTTTAACTGATTTTGCATGGGATGTAACTGTTGATTCTACGGACAACATCTATGTAACCGGATTTTCCGAGAACAGCTTTGCGCAAAACACCAGCTGGCAGGATGATGATATCCTTCTGATGAAATTCAACACAGACGGCATTAAACTTTAAAAGATTCACACCCATCTGCTTTGCATAAGGTCATCTCCCTTTTCTCATTTGAATGTCTGAATATTGCACATTCACTCAATTCACAAACACTTTTCTCTTAAGCTGCAGGTCGAAAAAGGTAAAAATGTCAGATAATCATGAAATGGAATTTGTAGCAGGATTAGGCTGGTATGAAGGGGAATACAAGAATGGCAAATTTGATGGAAAGGGTTCATTCACTTTTTCGGACGGCAGAAGGTATGAAGGACAATTTAAAAATGGTGAAAAACATGGCAAAGGAACATTCACTTTTCCTGATGGAAGAAAATATGTGGGTGAATGGGAAAATGGGAAAAGGAATGGTCAAGGTACGGTCACTTCTACTGATGGTTACAGGTATGTTGGAGAATTCAAGGACGGCAAATGGGATGGCAGGGGGACCTTCACTGCCTCAGATGGTATGAAGTATGTGGGCGAATTCAAGCATGGGAAAAATCATGGATATGGAACTCTCACTTTTCCTGACGGAGAAATGTGGGATGGTGAATTCAGAGAAGATAAACCCTGGAATACAACTCATCATGACAAAGATGGAAACATCTTTGGAAAATATGTTGACGGGAAGTGGCATAGTGCGGAACCAAACTGATGAAAAGTAATATCAAGACAGTTTGCGGATTGGAAAAGTATGAGGAGCTTTCCAAAAGAAAAGGTTTTTTCAACAGGCTTCGTTTTTACTGGTTTGTTCTGTTTGCATCAATAAGGGATTTTGGGGAAAAAAGCAGTATCAGGGAGGAATAATCTGGTAGGCACGGCAATTTTTCAATTGTATCGAAATTTCTCTTTAAACCTTTTAATGCTTGAAATAATTAAGGGGATGTTATGAGCAAAATTCTAATTGCAATTCAGATTATACTGATCGTATTCCTTGCAGGATGCGGGGATAAAAGTGAGTATGTCGGCGACCTTAAAAATGAATTGCCTGATGGAAAAGGAATCATGACTTATGAAGATGGATCTAAATATGACGGTGAATGGAAGGAGGGACAAAGATATGGCAAGGGCACTTTAACTTATGAAGATGGAGCAAAGTATGAAGGCGAATGGAAAGATGGAGAAATGGATGGAACTGGAACATTCACCTGGTCCAATGGAGACAAGTATGAAGGGGATTGGAAAAATGGGAAAAAGAATGGGCAGGGAACGATTTTTTATCAGGATGGAAGCAAACTGGAAGGAGAATTCAAAGACGACAGTCCCTGGGATACAACACTTTACGACAAATAAGGCAGATATTTCTTTTTAAGTATTATACCTTCATTTTTCCCTAACATTTCTTTTTATCCGCAAAGATTGTAAATAAGTTTCAGACAATCACATGTGCCGGGCTATCAAGAATCTATATGAGATATTTCCTCCTCCTCATCTCACTGATTCTACTGACATCCACTCTTTTTTTTCAGGAAATCGGTATCCTCTACAGATTTAGTGCCGGGGATAAAATTCATGAGTGGAAGCATTATGGGAATCAGGAAACAGATCCTAAATTCATGGGAGAGATAAAAGATGGCAGCCCCGATGGATTTGGAATTCAGATTAATCCGGACGGATTTATATACAAGGGAAAATTCAAGGAGGGTAAATGGAACGGCAAAGGAACATTTTATTATCCTGACGGAAGAAAATATGTTGGGGGTTGGAAGGACGGACTGAGAGATGGTCAAGGCACCTACCTTTCCTCCAAAGGGAATGAGATATATGTTGGTTCGTACAAGCAGGGCAAAATGCATGGTCAGGGGAGTCTCACTTTATCTGATGGACTCAAGTATATGGGAGAATTCAGGGACGGGAAATGGGATGGTGAGGGGACGCATATTTATCCTGATGGTAGAAAGTATATAGGAACTTGGAAAGATGGTTTGAGAGATGGCCATGGCACCTATATTTCCTCAGAAGGGAGAGAAATATATGCCGGATGGTACAGGCAGGGGAAAAGACATGGTCAGGGGGTGCAAACTTTTTCAGACGGCAGAAAGTATGTTGGGGAATGGAAGGACGGAATGAGAGATGGCCAGGGTACATTCACTTTTCCTGATGGATACAGGTTTTCCGGAGAATGGAAGAAAGATGTAAGATGGAATGGAACAGTATTCGACATCAACGGAGAAATTGTTGGAAAGATTTTGGAAGGAGCAGAACGTTAAAAGCCTCAAACTTCTGCAAGGGCATGACTCTATGAGAAACTGTCTTTTTCCTTTATCCTGCCTGCTTTTCAGCTCAGCCCTGTTTGCGCAGCAAACCGGGATATTATTCCAATGGGAAACTTCTTCAGGGAAAATATGGAAAACATTTGGAGACGAAGCAGCGCAGCTGAAATACGAAGGTGAAATAAAAAATGGCGAACCTGAAGGATTGGGTGTCTCTTCATTCCATGGCACGACTTTTATTGGCAAATGGAAGGAAGGCAAAAAACATGGTCAGGGAACATACACTTCATCTTTTGGAATAAGGTATACAGGAGAATTCAAGCAGGGTAAGAGAGACGGAAAAGGAACTTTGACAACTCCTGATGGGGAAAAGTATGTAGGTGAATTCAAGGATGGCAAGAAGGATGGACAGGGAATATTTACTTCACCTGATGGAGAAAAGTATGTAGGTGAATTCAGGCAGGATAAATTTCATGGTCAGGGGACGTATACCTGGTCAGATGGGACACAGTATATAGGTGTTTTCAAAAAAGGACTTCAAAGCGGACAGGGGACATTAACATATGGAAAAGGAAAATTAGAAGGCGACAGGTATGAAGGTGAGTTCAAGGAGGGCAGAAAACATGGCCAGGGTATCTACATTTCTTCTGATGGCAGAAAATATACCGGGGAATGGATTGAAGGCAAGCATGATGTTCAGGTAAAACTAATTCTTGATGATGGAGATGAATATTCCGGTGGATGGAAAGAAGGGAAACTGCATGGTCAGGGGATATACTCTTTCTCTGATGGAGGCATGTACGAGGGCGGTTTCAAAGATGGTAAAAGACATGGCCAGGGAACCAATACATGGCCGGATGGAAATAAATATGTTGGAGAGTGGAAGTATGGTAAGAGCGATGGACATGGTGTTTTTTCATGGGCAGATGGAGAAAGCTACTCAGGTGAGTGGAAAGACGGCAAATATGACGGCTACGGAACATACACTTTAGCTGATGGCAGAAAAGGAGTGGGTGAGTTCAGAAATGATAAACCTTGGAACATCACGAATTATGACAGTTTCGGACATGTTACAGGAAGCTGGGTTGAAGGAGAAAAACAGTAATGATTGAAAATACCAAATTATTATGTAGGCCAATTAGTAAATTTCTGCTGGAGCTTTGAATACCCAGATGATCAGCCAGTCAGTTCATTTGTTCCTGCATATAGTATGACCAGAAGAGTGCATCCCGTTTTTGAGTAAGATGAGTGCTGACTGCCTTTTTCAAATTTAATGTAATCACCTTTTTTGAAAACTTTTCCGTCATCATCAATCAATTCTCCATCAATCACATAAAACTCTTCATATCCATTATGTTTATGTAAACTTGAGGAACTTTCCGGTTCAAACTGCACAATAAAAACTTCATGTTCAAGTTTCTCATCTTTACTTAATGGCATCCATTTTAAACCACTGGAAACTGTTCCATATCGATTGTATGGCGAAAAGTATTCATGTTCGGTTTCAATTATCCTACGTCTTTCCATAACTGGTCTCATTTGATTTATAACATTATAAAAAATTACTTTCCCTCAATGTTAATGGTATTTCAAACACCATTCGAAGAGAAAATCCCTTGCAGTCTGCATGATTCTTGTAAGACACCCCATGATGCTATATGTTAGGCATTCAAAAACCAACCTATCAGGAAATACTATGAAAAATATTTCACTAATCTTGGTCGCCCTCTTATTATTCACTTTCCCTCTTTTTGCTCAGACAAATAGATCAAATTTCATGTACCAATGGAAAAATGGTTCTAAGTATTATGGTGAGTGGGAAAATGGTACAATGCACGGAGAGGGTACTTACACATTTGGAATCGGGGAAGGAGCAGGAGACAAATATGTAGGAGACTACAGGAATGGAATTAGAAGCGGGAAAGGAATTTATACCTGGTTTAATGGCGAAAGGTATGTTGGAGATTTTAAGAATGATGTGCCGGAAGGCCAGGGAACGTATACATTCTTAGATGGAAGAATTTATACGGGAGACTGGAAGAAAGGTAATAAGGAAGGTCGGGGAACATACACTTACCCGAATGGTTCAAAGTTCACAGGTGAATGGAAGAATGACAGGAGAAATGGTCAGGGTACATTTACATGGAAAAATGGTGATAAATATGTGGGAAACTGGAAAGATGGGAAAAAGGAGGGTTTAGGAATTTACATATTCAGCAGCGGTTCCAGGTACACCGGCGAGTGGAAGGAAGGCATGAGAAACGGCCAGGGCTCTTTCACTTGGTTCAGTGGTGAGAAGTATGTAGGAAAATGGAGGGATGGCGTGAGTAATGGTCAGGGTATCTTCAGCTGGACTGGTAATGAAAAGTATGAGGGAGAATGGAAGGATGGAAAAATGGATGGGTATGGGATTATTAATTTTTCTGATGGAATCAATTATGAAGGAGAGTGGAAAGATGGGACACGTCATGGCGAAGGCACATTCACATCCTCCGATGGAAGAAAATGGGTAGGCGAGTTTAAAAATGACAGGATATGGAACATAACCAGTTTCGACAGTTCCGGAAAAGTTATTGAGAAGTGGTTTCATGGAATAAAACAGTGATTATATAAATAAATAACAGCCTCACACTCTCCCAGGGTGAAAGAAGAGTCCGAACCAGATCAAGTCTGGTACAGTCTTTCTGTGTGTGAGGGGTCCCCAATTCTCTGCAATAGGGCAATAGTCATTGAGGATACATGACACATCCTGTTGCAACCAACCAATTATTTTACTTAAACATCATAAACAGGAACATCAAATGCATATACGGATTTATATTTTAGAGTAAGAACCATCCAAACCATTGCGGGGAAATATGCAAGTTGCAGAAAAGAGCGAATCACAGCTGGACCAGAGAGTTTGTCCTAACTGCGGAGAGTCTTGTGAAAAAGAAAATGAAACTGTTTTTGTAAATGGTCAGGAATTCTGTGTCTGTTGTAATTCCAATATAGAAACGTGTTATACTGAGGAAGGTTTCACGAATGACTTTTACAGTGATTCTATAAAAAGTGATAACGCGTTTGCGGAATTTTTCGATGAGCGTAGATATCTCAATCCTGAATGATATTTTACCTGCCGTCTACTGATTAATCTTCCATTTCGCCTTTTGGCATTTTCATTGCTGTAATTAAGTATGAACTTGATTTAACAGTTATTGGAGTTGAATTATGAAAAATACAGAATGCATTATATGCGGCGATGAAGTTATAAATCCCCTGCAAAAACAGCAGGGTAAAAGAATGTATTGCTCAGAGAAATGTGAATACATCCCTTCAGTATTTCAAAGATGGGATGAATTCCAGGTCTGATTGATCAGCAGCTTAATTGCTGCAGATCTTTCCGGCAATGAAGTACGCATAAAAATTACCCCATTTTCAATATTGAGTATTTTTTCCTTTTTTAGGCATAATTTATCTTCTAATTACCTCCTGAATCTGATATTTTTTTCAGAAATCATCTCTTAATGTAATTCTTTCGGAGCATAGCTATGATTGTCCTCATAATTGGAATTGTTATTTTCTTCGGTGTCCATTTAATTCCATTAACCGCCGCAAAGGTTAACTTAGTTGAACGCATGGGGGAGAAAAAATATCAGGGAGTTTTTTCATTATTTTCCTTAATTGGATTAATAGTAATGATTTACGGCTTCAGTCTTGTCGATGACTGCAACCCGATGATGGCGGATTGTGATACAAATAACATCCATTTCTGGGAACCTTTAGAATACAGCAGGGAAATTTCATTTATACTAATGCCCCTCAGCATAATCCTGCTTGTTGCTTTTTTAGTTGAATCAAATATCAAAAGGATTCTGCGCCATCCATGGCTGTTTGCAATCATTCTCTGGTCTTTCTGCCATCTGATTTCTAATGGCGACCTTAGATCAGTTCTCCTGTTCGCCTCTTTTGGAGTTTATTCAATCATTGATATTTTTTTCTCTAAAAAAGAAGTTCAGTCATCGGAGAGTTTACCTGTTACAAAGGATGTGATAGTAATTGTCGCGGGATTAATCCTGTATTCTATTCTTCTGTATTTTCATCAGTATGTTTCAGGCGAGCAGATAGTTGAAAAGAACAATCTTTTCTTTTTCCTGCCTTAGTCAAAATTAAGCTTTAGATATCCTTCCATCATTTTTCTTTGGTGTTAGCAATCAGCTGAATCCATTGGACTGATAACTGGCAGCAGCCCGTTCCACAGCAAATTAATTCGGTCCTCCTCTTCAGTCTTCTCTTAAACAGAATTCTGCACAATACATATCAGGTCTTGAGAAACACAGCAGATTATTGTATACCTTGGTTTCTTGTGAACCAAAATTATTAGAAATCCCTGTGAGACACATACTCATTTTCCTGGCTGTATTTCTTCTGTCTTCCCCTCTCTTTGGTCAGTCCGAAGAAAGTATTCAGTTTGAAACATTTTTTCAGGAAGCAGAAACTTCAAATTCTGTACAGGAAGATTTTCAGGAACCAGTGCTGTTCCCTGACAAACAGCTGGAGCCATTTCAGGACGAAGACGCTGATGGTGTAGCGGATACAGTGCCTCATTCTGAAACTGAAGCTAAGCTTGAGCCGGAACTGCTTACAGAGACCGAAGAAGAAACAGTTGCAGAAGCTTATCCGGAAATTGATTCTGGAAATCCGGAAACTTCACAGCAAAAATCCCGTAATCAGGCAGTTGCTGCGGTAAAAAAACGTCATGGTGTTTTGTCTTACCGCAAGGAAAATGGTGCCTGGGGCTGGTATGATTATGGAGATGAAGGGAATGACGGCAAATATGTGGGAGACATCGTGAATATGAAACCAAATGGTTC
>CAJXDX010000036.1 GCA_913052275.1 uncultured Pseudomonadota bacterium
GAGATTGACAAGGCACCTGAAGAAAAAGAGCGCGGTATCACCATTGCCACTGCGCATATTGAATATGAGACAGTTAACCGACACTATGCTCACGTCGATTGCCCCGGGCATGCTGACTATGTTAAAAACATGATCACCGGTGCAGCACAAATGGACGGAGCAATTCTGGTAGTATCCGCTGCCGATGGACCAATGCCTCAAACACGTGAGCATATCTTGTTAGCACGTCAGGTAAACGTCCCGCATCTCGTGGTTTTTCTGAACAAAGTAGATCAGGTAGATGATGAGGAATTGCTTGAACTGGTAGAAATGGAAATCCGTGAACTGCTTGATTCATATGATTTTCCAGGTGACGATACACCAATTGTCAAAGGTTCAGCTCTGGCAGCCATGGAAAGCACATCCACAGATGCAGATGATGCGGCATTCACGCCAATTAAGGAATTGATGGAAGCAGTGGACAGTTTTATTCCTGAACCAGTTCGTGATCTTGACAAAGACTTCCTCATGTCAGTAGAAGACGTTTTTACAATTTCCGGACGTGGAACAGTAGCTACCGGACAAGTTGAACGTGGTGTTGTTAAAGTTGGTGAGGAAATTGAGATTACTGGAATACGTGAAACCCAGAAAACAACCGTCACCGGAGTGGAAATGTTTCGTAAAGAACTCGACCAGGGACAAGCCGGAGACAATCTTGGAATTCTGCTGAGAGGTGTCAAACGTGAAGATATTGAACGTGGACAAGTGATTTGCAAGCCTGGAACAATTACACCCCACACTAAGTTCAAAGGTCAGGTATATGTGCTCGATAAAGACGAAGGAGGGAGACACACTCCATTTTTCACAAACTACCGTCCTCAATTCTACTTCCGTACAACTGACGTAACAGGAGTGGTGACTCTGCCAAGCGGGATCGAAATGGTTATGCCTGGCGACAATGTAGAAGTTTCCATCGATCTGATCAGTCCCATCGCAATGGAAAAAGAAGTCCGTTTCGCAATTCGAGAAGGCGGAAGAACAATAGGTTCAGGCGTTGTGACTGAAGTTATTGAATAGAAACTAACAGCAGTTTGATGGAACAGAAAATAAAAGTCCGTTTCAAGGCTTACGATGATAAGCTCCTGGACAAAACAATAAGTGAGATCGTTCATACAGTTAAGCGAACCGGAGCGGAGATAGTCGGACCAATTCCACTACCAACGCGGAGGAACCTCTATACTGTTTTACGATCTCCTCATGTTGACAAAAAGTCCAGGGAGCAGTTCGAGATACGTACCCACAAAAGGCTGCTTTATATTCTGGATACAACTACACAAACAATAGATGCACTGATGCGCCTTGATATTTCTGCAGGAGTTGACATTGCCATCAAGCAGGAAGGGTAAGTGCAGTTAAGTCAAAGAGCGTTCATGGCAAAATTAAAAACTGTAGATCAGAAAAACAAAGCATCTGGTAATGTTGAAATTGATGATTCAATAACAGAGACACCATATCACAAACATGTTGTATCGGAAGTTGTTCGTCAATTTTTAGCTTCAAAACAGCAGGGGACACATTCCACTAAAAACAGGTCTGAAGTTGCATACAGTACTCGCAAACTTTATAGACAAAAAGGCACCGGCAGTGCCCGGTCAGGCAGTGCAAAATCCCCCATACGCCGTCATGGCGGAACAATTTTTGGTCCGCAATTTCACAGTCACTCCATCAGACTAAATAAAAAAACCAGGCTTCTTGCAGCAAAGTCTGCGTTTGCCGAAAAAATCCGGCAGGATGGAGTAATGGTTCTTGATAACCTGGAATTGAATGACAACAAAACAAAAAATCTGAAGTCACTGCTTTCCACATTTGATCTGCCGCCTAAAGTTTTAATTGTAACAGATCAAATTTCTGACAATCTTCGGCTTGCTTCCAGAAATCTGCCTGACGTGCATGTACTGAGTCACCACAGTTTAAATGTTTATGAAATCATGCGTAACAACAAAGTGATCTTCACTAAAAACGCACTTGAGTCATTCGTGGAAAGATTCAGCAAATGATTATTTTTGATGTGCTCAAAGCACCCAAAATGTCTGAAAAAACACTATCCTTGAAAGAGGAAACAAATCAGTATGCATTTGAGGTTGATCCAAGAGCAAACAAAATACAGATCAAAGATTGTGTCGAAAAAACCTTTAAGGTTTCTGTTCTCAATGTTAGGACCATGAATGTACGCGGCAAAAAAAAGCGTATGGGAAGATATCAGGGATATAAGTCGAGCTGGAAAAAAGCACTGGTAACCCTCAAACAGGGGGATACCATTGAATATTTTGAAGGCGCGTAAACCAGGGAAACAAAATTATGGGAATTAAATTTCATAAACCGACTTCACCTGGTAGAAGGGGTATGAGTGGCTTCGTTTTTGAGGAAATCACAACTAACGTGCCTGAGAAAAGTCAGTTGGCACCACTTAAGAAAAAAGGCGGGAGGAATAATAACGGAAGAATAACTGTCAGACACCGAGGCGGAGGACATAAACGCCGTTACAGAATAATTGACTTTGTCCGTGACAAACATGATATTCCTGCAAAAGTTGCCACCATGGAATATGATCCTAATCGAAGTGCAAGAATAAGTTTGCTGCATTATGCAGATGGTGAGAAAAGATACATCCTTTCTCCGAGTGGTATCAAAGTAGGTGATATTATTTTTTCGGGAGAGAAATCAGACATAAAACCTGGTAATGCTCTTCCTTTAAACAAAATCCCAGTTGGAACTATGCTGCACTGCATTGAGTTACGTCCGGGCAAAGGCGCACAATTAGGACGCAGCGCCGGAGCAGCAATTCAATTGATGGCAAAAGGTGATGGATATGCTCAGCTCAAACTTCGATCTGGTGAAATCAGAAAAGTAAGAGGTGAATGCATGGCAACAGTTGGCACAGTAGGTAACCCCGAACATATGAATATAAAAAAAGGGAAAGCAGGGAGAAATCGGTGGTTGGGACATAGACCTACTGTAAGAGGTGTAGTTATGAATCCAGTAGATCACCCCCACGGTGGCGGAGAGGGTAAAAGCTCCGGAGGCCGACATCCTGTAACACCCTGGGGTATGCCTACAAAAGGCGCAAAGACCAGAAAACGTAAAGATACTGATAAATACATTTTGAAAAGGAAATAAAAAGTGCCCAGATCCTTAAAGAAAGGTCCTTTTGTTGATGACCATCTGGAAAAAAAAATTACAGTCGCAAAACAGACTAATGACAGACGTTTAATTAAAACATGGTCCCGCCGTTCAGTTATTCTTCCGGACTTTGTCGGTGTGAATATCGCTGTACATAACGGAAACAAATTTATCCCGGTATTTATCACAGAAGAAATGGTCGGGTACAAATTAGGTGAATTTGCACCAACCAGAACATATAGGGGGCACGCAAGTAAAAGCGATAGAAGGACAACAAGATAATGAATGCGCAAGCAACAGCAAGAAATGTCAGAGTTGCTCCACGCAAAGCCCGTCTGGTTGCGGATTTGATTAGGGGACAGAATGTTGTCAGAGCAATGGCATTATTAAGCACTTTGCGTAACAGAGCAGCAGAACCTGTTATGAAAGTTTTACAGTCTGCCCTGGCTAATGCGGACCAGCGTCATCCGGATGCTGATGTTGACAACTTCAGGATAACAAAAGCATTTATAAATGAAGCTCGTACGCTCAAACGGTTCCGTGCAAGAGCTATGGGACGCGCATCAGGAATTAAAAAACGCTCCAGCCATATAACGCTTGAGATAGGTGATTAATTCAGATTAATTGACTTCTTCTTTTTGTATAAGGAGATTTATGAAATATAAGGTATAAATTGGGTCAGAAAGTTAATCCAATAGGTTTGAGACTGGGTATCTCCAGAACATGGAACTCAAAGTGGTTTGCAGAAAAGGATTATGCAGCCCAATTGAAACAGGATCTTGAAATACAAAAATATGTCAAATCCAGTTTGAAACACGCCGCAATTTCAAAAATAGAGGTTGAGCGTACTTCTAAAAAAACAAAAGTAAATATTTTCTCAGCCAGGCCTGGAATTATAATTGGTCGTAAAGGAGATGAAGTTGAACGACTGAAAAACGAACTAAATAAGCGAAACAATCATGAGGTTGTCGTAAATATTAAGGAAATCAAGCGACCCGAAATTGATGCTACTTTAATAGCAGAGAATATTGCCAGCCAGCTGGAGCGCAGAATTGCATACCGTAGAGCGGTTAAGCGATCAATACAGGCTGCCATGCGGATGAATATCGCAGGCTGCAAAGTGATGGTCGGAGGACGCCTGAACGGAGCAGAAATTGCCAGGTCGGAATGGATACGCGAAGGTCAGGTTCGACTGCATACATTAAGGGTTGATATCGACTATGGTGTTGCAGAAGCTAATACCACATTCGGAAAAATTGGCGTCAAAGTTTGGGTCTACCGTGGGGAAGATTTTGGAAGGTCACGCGGAAGACGGGGCTCTAACTAGGAGAAACTAATTATGTTAATGCCGCAAAAGACAAAGTTTCGCAAAAAAATGCGTGGCAGGATGCAGGGTGATGCGCAAACCGGCAATATACTAAGCTTTGGTTCTTTCGGTCTGCAGGCTACAGGCAGAGGATATGTGACAACACGTCAGATTGAGGCAGCTAGACGAGTGATTGCAAGGACATTAAAGCGTGGAGGTAAAACATGGATTCGCGTATTTCCAGACAAGCCAATCACAAAGCGTCCTGCTGAGGTCAGGATGGGGAAAGGTAAAGGTGCAGTTGATACGTGGGTTGCATCAATTCATCCTGGACGTATTCTTTATGAAATTGATGGCGTCCCAGAAGCAATTGCTTCCGAGGCTTTAAGATTAGCTGCATACAAGTTGTCTGTTAAAACAAAAATAATAACAAGATCTGCAGTACTGTGAAAGCGTCTGAGTTACGAGCACTTCCAGTGAATGAACTGGAAGCAAAAAGGAATGACCTTAAAGAAGAATACCTGCGTTTACGCTGCGGACATGTATCACGTCAACTGGCAGATGTAATTATGATCAAAAAAACCCGCAGAAATATTGCTCGCATCAACACTGTTTTGAACGAGAAACAAAAGCAACTTTCAGAAGCCACAAAATCAGATGAGCAAGCTTAAACTGCAAAGCGGAGTTGTGGTCAGCAACAACATGGACAAATCCATTGTTGTAAAGATTGAGAGGAAAATTAAACACCCGATCTATAAAAAAACAATAAAGCGCTCAAAAAAATACATTGCTCATGATGAGCAGAACGAATGCCAAATTGGAGACTTAGTTCAAATTGCAGAGTGCAGACCTTTGAGCAAGAGGAAGCGCTTCAGATTATATAAACGGTTACAATGATCCAATCACAAAGTATCTTAGAAGTTGCAGACAACTCAGGTGCAAAAAGCCTGCTTTGTATCAAAGTACTTGGAGGGTCAAAAAGACGATATGCCAGAGTGGGAGATATTATTGTTGCATCCATAAAGGACTGTCTTCCAAACTCAAAAGTTAAATCCGGTGAAGTAATAAGAGCAGTAGTAGTTCGCACAAAAAAAGAATTCAGACGTCCGGACGGCAGTTATATTAGATTTGACGAGAATTCCGCTGTTGTAATTGACGCAAAGCGTGAGCCTATAGGAACAAGGATATTTGGACCTGTAGCCCGAGAATTACGTGCCGGAAAATTCATGCGCATCCTGTCTCTTGCCCCGGAAGTATTGTAAAAAACTGGATAATGAAAGCCAAACATAGAAAAAAAAGACGCCCCACGATTCGTCGTGACGATACAGTGATAGTAATATCCGGTAAAGATAAAGGACGCACTGGAAGAGTGGTGAGCGTTGACTGGAAACGAGAACGTATGCTGGTTGAGGGAGTGAATGTTGTCACACGTCACACAAAACCCAACCCGGCAAATCAGCAGGGTGGCCTGATTCAAATGGAATCTCCTGTCCACTATTCAAATGTTCAGCTCTATAATCCAACTTTAAAGCGAGGCGTACGTGTGAAAATTCAAACCAGCGACGCAGGGGTAAAGAACAGAGTCTGTGCAAAATCCGGGGAGATATTAGGATAATGTCTGAGAGTCACTTGCTGCAAACATACCAGTCAAAGGTAGTTCCCCTATTACAGGAGAAGTACAAGTATAAAAACAAGCACCAAATACCTGGGATTAAAAAGGTTACTTTAAATATAGGTTTAGGAGAAGCCATCCAAAACCCAAAAGCCATTGAAACTGCCAGCAAGCAGCTCGCAGCAATATCAGGACAGAAACCTGTCGTTACAAGGGCAAAACGTTCAATTGCCGCATTCAAGCTTCGTGAAGGTATGCCCATAGGCTGCATGGTTACACTGCGGAATAAACACATGTGGACCTTCCTCGATAAATTACTTCACATAGCAATGCCAAGAATTCGTGACTTCAGGGGCATTTCACCAAGGGCCTTTGATGGCTTAGGGAACTATAATATTGGTATTAAGGAACAACTGATATTTCCTGAAATTGAATTTGATGATGTGGATCATGTTCGCGGTTTGAATGTTTCAATTGTGACCAGTGCAAATAACGATGAAGAGAGTTTTACGATGATACAAAATCTGGGATTCCCTTTTAGAAAGTAATTCAAATGGCAAAAAAATCAATGATCGCCAAAAGCGAACGTACTCAAAAATTCAAAGTAAGGGAACACACCAGGTGCGCATATTGCGGACGGCCAAGAGCATATTTAAGAAAATTCGGCATGTGCAGGATTTGCTTCAGAAAACATGCAAATTCAGGACTCCTGCCGGGAGTAATCAAGGCAAGTTGGTAATTAAAATATAGATCGGAACATAATTTATGTCAATGAGTGACCCAGTGGCGGACCTGTTAACCCGTATCCGCAACGCGAATATGCGTAATAAAGAAAGTCTGGTGCTGTTGTCTTCCAAAATCAAACTTAACATAGTTAAGGTACTGAAAGAAGAAGGTTTTATTTCAAACTGGGAACTGGATGAAAAAGGTAAATTTCCTCAACTGACAATTTGGTTGAAGTATGTGGACAATTTTCCGGTTATCCGTGAAATTACCAGAGTCAGTAAACCGGGACTCCGTCTCTATAAAAAAGGTAAAGACTGTAAACCAATTTTAAACGGACAAGGCATATCTATCCTGTCCACCTCAAAGGGCATTATGAGTGATAGAAAATGCCGTGAAGAAAATATTGGCGGTGAAGTTCTGTGCACTGTGCTTTAACCGGAGTTAATAAATAAAACTAAATGTCAAAAATAGGTAAAAGACCGATAAAGCTAGTGCAGGATGTAAAAGTTGCCTTTAACAACCGGGTCCTTGAAGTGAAGGGGCCTAAAGGAGAGCTTGAGCTCCAGACACATCCGGACGTAGATTTGGTTATTGATAATGAAACACTTTCAGTGATTCCCTCGAATGAAGGCAGCACAAAAACAGCCCTGATTGGGACAACCTGGAAACATATTAATAATATGATACACGGAGTTTCTCAGGGATTTCAAAAGCAACTCAACTTGGTGGGCGTTGGTTTCAGAGCAACTCTCAACCAGAAAGAACTGGTTTTGAATTTAGGCTATTCCCATCCCATAAAATACTCACTTCCTGATGGAATTTCTGCTTCCGTAAATGCAAATACAAAAATTACTCTTGAAAGTTCAGACAAACAGCTCTTAGGACAGGTATCTGCAGAGATTCAAAAATTCAGGCCTCCTGAGCCATACAAAGGAAAAGGCGTTTTATTTGAGGGGCAGAAGCTAAAGCGCAAAGCAGGAAAGAGCGGTAAAATATAATTCTTAGGCATCATTACAAAATGGATATTGCGGCAGCACGACTTAATGGAAGACAAGCAAGACACAGGAGAATTAGAAAAAAAATTTCAGGGACAAATTTGCGTCCGAGGCTTGCCGTCTTCAGATCTGCACGTCATATATACGTTCAGGCAATAGATGATGATCAGGGTAACACACTCGCTTGTTCATCAACCTTAGCAATTCAGAAGTCTATTAAAAAAATTTACAGTGGAAACAAAGACGCAGCAAAAGCAGTTGGTGCTGAAATAGCGAAAAAACTTCTTGAAAAATCAATTTCTTCAGCGGTCTTCGACCGCGGCGGATATGTTTTTCACGGGCGTGTTCAGGCTCTGGCTGAAGGAGCAAGGGAAGCCGGCTTAAAATTTTAAACTCTGGGAGAAAGTGGCAGAAAAAAATTCAGAAAAAAATGAATTAATTGAAAAAGTTATTCGCGTCAATCGAGTTGCAAAAGTAGTTAAAGGCGGGCGCCGCTTCAGCTTCAGTGCACTGGTTGTTGTTGGTGACGGCCATGGAAAAGTCGGTCTTGGACTTGGCAAAGCAAACGAGGTCGTAGAAGCAATCCGTAAAGCTGTTGAACAGGCAACAGTCAACATGAGAAAAATAAACATGCAAGGTACATCAATACCGTATGTCACCACCAGTCGATTTGGCTCCGGAAAGGTTTTAATGAAACCGGCAGAAAAAGGGCACGGTATTATTGCCGCGGGTGCAGTTCGTGCTGTAATGGAGGCAGCAGGCATTATGGACATCAGCGTTAAGTGCCTTGGCTCCAGGAACCCAAATAATCTGGTACGCTCCACACTCAATGGATTGTATAATTTAAGAAGCAACGAATGGACTGCTAAAGCCAGAGGAAAAGACATCAATTACATAAATGAGCAGTAAAAAAATGGCTCAAAAAATAAAGGTGACACAGATTCGAAGCAGAATCGGATCACAAAAAAATCAAATAGCCTCTCTGCGTGGGTTGGGGCTTTGGAAAATAAACAGCAATTCTGTACTTGAAAATACTCCGGAAATAAGAGGAATGATCCGGAAAGTCAACCACCTTGTCCGAATTGAGTCAGTAGATTAAAAATTGAAAAGGTTGGAAATGCAACTCCACGAACTGGTGACAAGCAAAACAGCAACAAGAAAACGAGTTGGACGAGGTCCTGGAAGTGGGAAGGGAAAGAACTGCGGAAGGGGTCAGAATGGAGCAAAATCCCGATCTGGCTATAAACAAAAACGGGGTTATGAGGGTGGGCAAAATCCTCTTAACCGAAGATTGCCAAAATTCGGGTTCACCAGTCCTAATAAAGAAATTTCCCAGCTGATTAATTTACAAAATTTGGAAGATTCCCCAGCTGTTGAAACAGGAAGCCATCTTGATAAATCAAAACTAAAGGCGTTGGGGTTAATTAAAAAAGAAGACAAACCAGTGAAACTGCTGGGTAAAGGAAAACTGAGCAAAAAAATTAAGATTGAAGTAGATACGGCAAGCGCAAATGCTGCGGAAGCAGTAAAAAAAGCCGGGGGAGAAGTGATCAAAATAGCCTAGTGCGTCTTTGATGTTAAACATAATTCAGAACATTTTTCGGATAGAAGAGCTCAGGCAGCGAATTTTTTTCACATTGGCAATGCTTCTGATTTTCCGGCTTGGAGCACATATACCAACCCCGGGTATTGATGGAGCAGCACTGACGGCTTTTTTTGAAGCGCAACAGGGTTCAATCCTGCGGTTTTTTGATATGTTTACCGGAGGAGCGCTGGCAAGACTGACCGTTTTCGCGCTTGGCGTGATGCCATACATCAGTGCATCAATCATAATTCAATTGATGACGGCAGTATTTCCTTACCTTGAAAGATTGTCAAAAGAAGGCGATGCAGGACGCAAAAAAATTACAGGCTACACCAGGTATGGGACAATAGCACTGAGTTTAATACAGGGTTTTGCAATAGCAGTTGGACTGGAGAGCATGGCAGCCCCAAACGGACAGCCAATCGTAATTTCCACACTAAGTCCATGGGCTTTCAGAGCATTGACTGTAATTACATTGACTGCAGGAACAGCTTTTCTGATGTGGGTAGGTGAGCAGATAAGTGAACGTGGAATTGGAAATGGAATTTCACTGCTGATATTTGCAGGAATTGTAGTAGGCATTCCTGGTGCAGTCATTAACTCAATTCGGCTGGTGCAGGATAATGTGTTATCACCTCTTGTACTTACTGTAGTCGGATTACTGATGATAGTAGTTATTTTCCTGGTCATTTTTGCTGAAACTGCATACAGGAAAATTCCGGTACAATACGCAAAAAGGATGCAGGGAAACCGTATGTTCGGGGGGCAGTCATCACACCTCCCTCTGAAAATAAATACTGCAGGGGTTATCCCGCCGATTTTCGCTTCTTCGATTCTGGCTTTTCCTGCTACTATAACAGGTTTTATGACTATTCCATGGGTACAGGCTGTGGGCAGTCAGTTGCTTCCGGGAAGAATGCTTTATAATTTTTTATTCGCATTAATGATTTTTTTCTTTGCGTTTTTTTACACCGCAATAACATTCAACCCGGTAAAGATAGCAGAAGAGATGAAAAGACACGGCGGCTACATTCCCGGAATTCGTCCAGGCAAAAAAACTGCCGAATATGTGAACCTGGTTTTATCAAGACTGACATTTGGCGGGGCAACCTATCTGGCCATCGTCTGTCTTGTACCTTACATCCTGTTTGATCTATTTGATATCCCGTTCTTCTTTGGTGGAACAGCACTGTTAATTGTTGTGGGTGTAGGATTGGATCTGGTAAGGCAAATTGAAGCCTTTCTGCTGAATCAGAATTACGATGGTTTCATGAAAAAAACAAAGCGGCGCCAAATGAGATCTGCCGCGTTGCGTTTATAATCTATTAAATAATTATGAAAGTACGATCATCTGTAAAGAAAATCTGTGATAACTGCAGAATCATAAAAAGAAAAGGGGTTTTACGAGTGATATGTGATAACCCTAAACATAAACAGCGTCAGGGTTAATAAGGGAACTGATGGCTAGAATTTCAGGTATTGATCTTCCAAATTCCAAAAGAGTTGAAATTGGACTGACTTATATTTATGGAATAGGCAGAAAGATTTCAAACGATATCCTAACCAAGGCAAAGATAGACAAAAATGTGCGAGTCAGTGATCTTACTGACGAGCAGGTAAACAAGATTCGTACAATAATCGAAAAAGAATATCAGGTTGAAGGTGATCTCCGCAGTGAAATCAGTTTGAATATAAAACGCCTGATGGATCTAGGCAACTACCGTGGATTACGACATCGCAGACATATGCCTGTAAGAGGACAAAGGACCAAAACAAACGCCAGAACCAGAAAAGGTCCTCGCAGATTGGCAGTAAGTAAGAAAAGTTAAGAACTATTAAATTCTAAACAGAATCATTGAATGGCCCAGGTAAAAAAAAGAAAAGTAAAAAGAAACGTTGAACAGGGCAGGATTTATATCAAGGCTACTTTCAACAACACAATTATGACAATTACTGATGCTAAAGGCAACGCAATTGGATGGTCAAGCACAGGTGTCCACGGTTTCAAGGGCTCCCGTAAAAGTACTCCATTCGCTGCTCGAGTTGCTGCTGATGATGCATTGAAAAAAGCTGTAGAAAGCGGAATGAAAAGTGTGGATGTCTTTGTTAAAGGACCTGGATCAGGGCGAGAATCAGCACTTCGGGCAATTTCAGCTATTGAAGATATGCGCATCACATCAATCAACGATATTACACCAGTTCCTCATAACGGGTGCAGGCCACCAAAGCAAAGGAGAATCTGATTAAAACTGTGAAAAACCTGGAATTGTCAGGCAGCATATTATTTTCATGCGTTATTTTTTCACTAAATTCAAACCGGACAACTAAACTGGAACACAGATGACTGAATTAAATGAAACTTTAGAAACTAAAGATTCGGAAAAAGAAGACTTAATTCCGGAAAACAACAATCTCTCCGACACAGATGCAGATGCTGACGAAAATCCGTTTTTTGCAAAAAACTGGATGTCAATTGCAAAACCCAGGAAACTGCAGTTTGAAACGGAGAGCCTGAAAGCAGATTATGGCAAATTCACTCTTGATCCACTAGAGCCTGGTTACGGAATTACAATAGGGCATTCTTTAAGACGTGTTCTTCTTTCTTCAATCAGGGGATCAGCTATTTTCGCGGTTCAAATTGACGGAGTAACTCACGAATTTACCAACATTCCCGGTATTGTAGAAGACATGGTTCAAGTGATTCTCAATATCAAGGAACTTCAGATAGAACAGTATGTTGATGAAATTGTTGAACTCGAACTCATAGGAGAAGGTCCGTGTGAGATAAAAGCAGGAGAAATTTCAACTTTCGAAAAAGCTGAAATATTAAATCCTGATCTTACTTTGGCTACTTTGCAAAAAGGCGCAACTATCAGCATGACCATGTACTCCCGATTTAACAAGGGTTATGTTACTTCAGAAGATAATCAAGAGGTAGAATTACCAGTTGGTACAATTTACCTGGACTCAAATCATTCACCCGTCAGTCGAATTAACTACGAAATTGAAAATTCAAGAGTTGATCAAAAAACAGACTATGATCGCTTAAATTTTGAATTGTGGACGAACGGTTCTGTAAAGCCCGCAGACAGCCTGGCTTATGCTGCAAAAATAATAAAAGAACATATGGAGGTATTTATTAACTTCGACGAAAGCAGTATAAAGGATGAACCAGAAGATGAAGTGGAAGACGAACCGTTGAATGAAAATTTATATCGAAGCGTCAGTGAACTTGAACTTTCAGTGCGCTCTATAAATTGCCTGCAAAACGCAAAGATAGAAACTATAGGGGATCTTGTTCAGAAAACTGAACAGGAAATGCTGAAAACGAAAAATTTTGGCAGAAAATCCCTTAATGAAATAAAGGTAATTCTGACAGAAATGGGATTAGCTCTGGGCACTACACTGGAAAATTTTGATCCAGCAAACAATCCTCACGAAAAATAAGCTGACAAGAAAATATGCGACATCTAAAAGCTGGAAACCGTTTAGGAGTAACTACGGCACATCGGCTTGCCATGATGCGGAACATGGTAACTTCAATTATTGAGAATGGTCAGATAACCTGTACTCTGGCCAGGGCAAAAGAGGTGCGTAAACCCCTGGAGAAGATGATTGGTTTAGGGAAAAGGGGTACACTTCATTCCCGCCGTCAGGCATTGCGTTTCGTGAAAAGCAAAGAAGCAATGGCGCAGTTGTTTGGTGACCTGGCTGAGCGTTACAAAGACCGTAATGGAGGATATTGCCGGATCATTAAACTGGGCAAAAACAGGCTGGGTGATAATTCCGAAATGGCCATTATTCAGCTTCTTGGAAGTGAAGGAGATAAATTAAGTGAACTGAAAACACAAAAAGGCGCTAAGAAAAAGCAGAAGAAAAAAGAAAACACTGTACTGAAAGAGGTCAGTGAAGAAATACTGCAAGTTCCCGAGACAGAGGAAAATGCAGAAAAGGAATTGAAACAGGAAAATGTTACACAGGAATCCGGAACAGAGGAAAGTGCT
>CAJXDX010000037.1 GCA_913052275.1 uncultured Pseudomonadota bacterium
GAAAAGAAATTTCGGCTGACCACATTTCCTGCCGGTGAAAATTATGAACCAAGCATGGTGGTTCTTCAGCACATACCTGTGAAATCCGTGTGTGCTCATCATTTGCTCCCATTCATTGGAGAGGCGACTGTAGCTTATATTCCTGATAAGATGCTTTGCGGAATTTCGAAGCTCTCAAGAATTGTAGACTATTTTGCCAGACGTCCGCAGGTGCAGGAAGAACTTACCAGCGATATTGCCAACTTTCTGTGCGAAAATCTTACTCCTCAAGGGGCAGGAGTGATTATCAAGGCAACTCACTTGTGCATGGCCATGCGCGGAGTCAGTCATGATGGTGTGATGACAACCAGCACTCTTAAAGGGTCATTTCTCAAGGAAAGCAATGTGCGTGCTGAATTTATGGCATTGGCACACACAGAGAGTTTAAATAAACTATAAGATAAAAACTCAGTTATTCATTCTTTATTTTAAATCTCCCCAAATTAACTGATATTCTGTGAATTGAAGTAATTTTCAGTACCAGTCGGAATCAATTAACATCTAAAAAATTTAATCTTTCCGTTTAAGCTCCTGATAATGATTCAGAACTTTCTGGCGTGAGCTCTGTGCAAGGTCAATTGCTTCTTCACGCAGATAGTTATCATCCGGTTTCCAGTTTCGTGTACGCAAGCGATAAGGTCTCAAGCCTAAATCGATGTCCTCGTTTTTACAGAACAACTCATCTATTGGAGGACGCTTTACCCATGAATCCTTTAGGTTCATTTCCAGTGCATAATACCAGCTTGCAAAATTTTGGAGGCGCTGATCCTCAAAATACCCTGCGGGTTTAAGTGATTCCACAAACTTTCTGAGCGCAGGATTGTGCTGAAATCGGTCATAATCCACCACATACAGGCTTTCTGAAAGAAACAGAGGTGCCCCATGCAAAAGCAGTCCCTTGGATTTCAGTGTGTTTCCTGTCTGCACAATCTCCAGGCCAACACTGCCTTTTTCTGCATTCATCAGAGTTTCTTCCACATCGTCCACCGGCTCCACGCGGAGCTGAGGATATGCCGCCATCACGATACCGCTGTAGCGTCCTTTGACAAAAACATGGCGTCCGTGCCTGGAAAGCGTTTCAAAATCAATTGGACTGCGGCGGCTTCCGCCTTTTTTTGAAATCAGGAAAAATCCCACCATATCCTGTACTTCACCGCCAAACACTTTGTTATAACTGGTGAGCATGGCTGAACCTGCGACACGAATACTTGTTGGCTTTTCCAGCTGGTAGTTGTACATACCCCATTTTGTTACCTGTGTGGGATCACCCAGATAATGCTGGGTCATGGAAAGCAGCTCATCCAGTCCAACAACCGTTAGATCAACTTCATCCAGCTTTATCAGAGATGATCCATTATGCGGTTCCTCGCCTTCAACACGTATCCGGGTTTTGCCGATTTTCCAGTCATAGCCCAGGAAACCAAGACGATAAGGACGCAGTTTCCTTTTACGATCCACCGAAATTGAAAAACATGGAGGTGCAGTTTTTGAAATTTCCTGAAGAAAACCAAGAGCTTCCGGAAGGTCTGTTGTGCTCCTGCGCTTGCTTTCAGCCAGCACATTTAAAATTTGATCAATTTCATCTGCATTGACACCCAGACTTTTCAGATTGTTCAGGAAATTATGCAGGGTGCGGCCTGTACGCGGAACTGCGCATGTCAGGTCAAATGATGGCTTGGAATGTAATGTGGACAAAACTAAAAATACTTGTACTTGATCATTCTGATCTGCAACAAATCAGGTATGCACTGTATAGGACAAACTAACTTTATAATCAGTAATTGGCAGGGCCAATTCTCTTATCAATGCAGAAAACACACAAGATGTTTGTATTTCTATTTCCTGAAGCAGGTAATACAAATCCTGTTTTAAATCACATCACAAACCACTGAATCCGCCTGTAAGGCATCCCGTCATTTGTTGACGTTATCCATGTCGACAGGGTATGATTTTTCCCTTGTTGATTTAATCTATAAAATTTAAAGTTCACATGATTTCCAGAGAGCCGAAAGGCTCAAACCTGAAATATTTGATGATGCTGCAAATTGAAATCGAAAACACAAACATTTTTTGTTAATGAGGTTAATTAAATGCCTGACTTACGGGAATAAAAAAACAAATCCGAAAATTCATGAGCGATTTTAAGTTAAATAACTCCAATTCAGCAGGGAATGAAGCCTCCAGTGTATCAGTTTCTGATGCAGAGGAAACACTTCTTGAAGGGTCATGGCAGCTGAAGTTTGAAGGAAAAGGTTCAGAATTGTTTGGAATTTTCATAGATAATTTTTTCCTCAATTTGTTGACGCTGGGAATATATTATCCCTGGGCAAAAGCCAAACAGCTTCGTTACTATTACAGTTCCACCAGCATTAATAACAGCGATTTTCAGTTCAGCGGTACCGGCAAGGAAATGTTCTTCGGCCTGGCAAAAGCCCTGGCGGTCCTGTTTTTTTTGAATTTTGCCTACGAGGCAATTATGGCCGGGATGGTTATGGATTGGATGCTGTTACTGGGTGGAATGTTGTATTTCCTGTTTTTTTGGTTATTGATTGTAATTGCATCTGTAGGAGCCAAACGTTACCGCATGAGCCGCACATCATGGAGAGGCATACGCTTTCGTTTCGAAGGAACATTCAAAGAAACTTCAATGCTGATCGCAAAGGGCTGGCTGATGACCATACTCACTCTGGGGCTTTATTATCCATATTATCGTAACCGCTTTCAGGCATATTGGACTTCAAGGAGCAGTTTTGGAAACATTGCCTTTAACTATGACGGACAAGGCAATGAGGTCTTCCGAATTTGGATCAAGGGAATTCTGATTTCGATACTTACATTTGGCATATATATGTTCTGGCTAAAAGCAAATATCCAGCGTTATTTCTGGAACCGTACCAGCTACAGTGATACAAGAATTGTTTCAAATCTGTACGGCGGAATCTGGCTGAAAGAGTCGCTGATCTATATATTGCTGGTTATTATTACATTTGGATTTGGCATGGCATGGGCGACAGTACGCTACAAAAGGTTTTATCTCGGTACATTTAGCCTTGAAGGAAAAATTGATCTTGCTGCAGTCAAACAGTCTGAAGCAAAACTGACTGGTGCAACAGGAGAGGGAATGGCTGATTTCTTTGATGTGGAAATGTGATTAATGGCTGCAAAATGGAAGGGAAATTATTTTGACGGAAAGTCAGCTGCCAGTCAAAAGGTAGAAATTCAGCATGTCTCTGAAGGCATCCTGATTGAATTTGCTGACGGAAGAATGCGTGTTTGGCGTCATTATGAATTTCGCCTGAAACAGGATCGCCCGCAAGGACCGATAAGGCTGGAGTACGGAGAATTCCCTCCAGAAATAATTGAAGTGGAAGATCCTTCATTCCGGGAGGGGTTGAAAGAGAGACACTTCAAAAGGCCCAGGTATTTGTCACTTTGGCTGGCCCTGCTGGCTGTGCTGTTAATTCCCTCCATAATTTACTGGGGTATCCCCGGTGCTTCAGGTTGGTTTGCGCGCTTTGTGCCTGTTTCCGTTGAAGAACAGCTGGGTAATTACGTGGTTAATGAATTGTTCCCAGACCGCCGGATTTGTCAGGCAGATGCAGGCAGAAAAGCATTGGATGAAATGGTTATGCGTTTAACCACTGAAGAGTCTGAATACAATTTTAAGGTGGAAGTTGTGGACTCAGACTTGGTTAATGCCATTGCTTTTCCGGGCGGAAACATCCTTATCTTCCGTGGCTTGCTTGAAAAAAGCCCGTCAGCTGATGCACTTGCGGGAGTTCTGGCTCATGAGATGCAGCATATCCTGCACCGGCATGGTACAGAAAACTTGCTTAGCCAGACTGCCCTGTCCGGAATCTTCAGGCTCCTTTCCGGAGAAGCAGGCTCTTTGGCCAAAACATTATTTGACGGTGTACACATTCTTTCAATTCTCAAATATACCCGTCAGCTTGAAGAGGAAGCTGATGAATCTGCCCTGATGCTTCTGATTAAAAGTGGGGTGGACCCGGCTGCAATGATCAAAATGTTTCAGGTTTTAAGCAAACATTCCTCTCCCTTTCCGGAAGCAATATCTACACATCCTGACATGTCCTCCAGACTGGAAAGATTGGAAACTTTAATTCAGCAGGAGCCTGAATTTAAAAGCAGGAATGTTCTTACGGAAACTAGTTGGGAATCCCTGCAGAATATTTGTCAAAGCTAATTTTTGAAGGAACCAATGCAAATTCGGCCTAAATAAGAAATTGCCATCAACATGGTCATTTGCAGTCAGGTTTTTGCTTAAATGACAAGGTGGTCTGAGCAGTTTAATTTTTAACTCCCTTCCACAGCTTCCAGAACAATTTCTGCCACATCTTTGGTCTTGACGGTTTCGCTTTTCCCTTTGGCTGTAATTCCGTCGCTGATCATAGTCATGCAAAACGGACATGCAGTTGCTACAGTGGATGCACCTGTGCTTAATGCTTCCTCGGTGCGTGTTTCATTGATACGTGATCCGATTTTTTCCTCCATCCACATTCTTGCTCCGCCAGCTCCGCAGCAAAAACTTTCAATGCCATGACGCTTCATTTCAAGAATGGGTTCATTCCCGGACTTATTGAGCAGCTTACGGGGTGCTTCATATTCCTGGTTATAGCGTCCCAGATAACAGGAATCGTGATAAGTTATAGTGTCTTTGAGATTGCTTCCTATCGGCAGTCGGCCTTCATCAACCAGTTGTTGAATGAACTGAGAATGATGAAATACCTCATACTCTCCACCAAGCTGCGGATATTCATTTTTGATTGTATTCAGACAATGCGGACATGAGGTGACAATTTTCTTGATGTTGTAGTTATTAAGTGTTTCCACATTTTCACCTGCCAGCATCTGGAAGAGCATTTCATTCCCTGAACGTCGCGCCAGGTCCCCTGTGCATTTTTCTTCGCTCCCCAATATGGCGAATTTAACTCCGGCTTTCTGATAGAGTGTTGCAGTTGCTCGGGCAATTTTCTGGTTTCTACTGTCATAAGAACCGGCACAGCCTACCCACATCAGAACATCAATTTCTTCTGACGGCCCTTCATTTCCACTGTTTGTGTCTGACATCAAAGGAATTTCCATTCCTTCCGCCCAGTCTGCCCTCTGGTCGAAGCCTATGCCCCATGGATTGAAGTTGCGCTCCAATCCTTTAAAAGTATTGGCCATTTCCGGAGGATAGGCCTCTTCCATCATGGTCTGGTTTTGACGCATTCCGATTATGCGAGGAACATGTTCAATGGAAACCGGACATGCCTCCTCGCAGGCGCGGCAGGTTGTGCATGCCCAGAGAGTATCCGGATGAATGATGTCTCCAACCAGAGTTTTTTCGTCTGCTGTTTTTCCAGTCATGAAAAGTGTGCTTTCCTCATTTCGCAAATGCTGCAGCAGAGACTGATTGAAGCGCTTGAGAGTAAGCGGTTTATCTGTGACGTAAGTTGGGCAGACATCATGACAGCGACCGCACTCTGTGCATGAGAAGAGGTCGAGTCCCTGTTTCCAGGTCAGGTGTTCCAGCTTATTCACGCCAATACGGCCTTCTTCCCACAATGCTTCATCCTCCAAATCTGTCAGAGGTGCAGCAGCATGCGGATAATCCAGCGAACCTAAAAACACGTTTGGCAATGCGGTTATTTCATGAAACTGTTTGGTGTGAATCAGCACATTAAGGAAAATAAGCATTGCAGCAACATGTCCCCAGTAACCGAAATAATAAAAGAAGGCGTTTCCGCCCTCTCCGAAAAAATTTAATATCGTTGCGACCAGAACACTGACTGGAGCCCATTGCCATTCAGTCCCATAATCAGCGCTTTGAAAAAAATGCAGATTTTGACCGAAATTTTCCACCAGATTATAACGTGCAGCATCAAACAGTATATCTGTCAGCATGATGACACCTATGAAAAGTAAAACATAAATGCCTTCCCAGTTAAGTTCCAGCCGCTCCGGCTTTGGCCAGATTCTCCTGTAAAGCGCCACTAAAACCATGGCCAGTACCACAACTTCAGCAACGTTGTAGACAGAAATATAAATGAAACCAAGTATAGATTCTGAACCAAGCAGCGGCAGATATTCCTGGAAACCACTGACAAAACCTTCCCCCATCAGCGTCAGTTCCCGCACTCCGATAAGCAGAGCACCCCAGAAAATAAAGGCATGCATGATTCCGGCGCCGCGTTCTCTGCTGCGCCCGATCAGCTTTTCCTGTCCAATCCCCATTTTTAGTAATCTGCCTATCCGTCGTCCGATATCGTTAAATCGGCTTTCCGGAGCCATTTTTGTCAGTGCGCCAAACTTGACGGTGAGCTGCAGCGCAAAAAACCCCCAGGCAAAAACCATTACCAGGACCATTAACCATGGATTCATTATCTCTCCCTATTCAGAAATGTTGTCGCTGAACTAAAGCGACAGGTGAAAAAATGCGTGAAAAATAATTTGTGCAAGGATGTCAAAAATAGAACTTCTTTAATTTTTTGGCAAGGCAATTAGAATGCTCTCTTCTTTTTTATTGCGTCTGGTGTTATGTTAAGCCATTACTGTCCTCTACTGAAGAACTTTCTCATAACATTTGTTATTACTGCATCTTAAGTTTGACAAAGTGTAAATACATGGAAACAAACTGATACATCTTGTTTTGGAGGAAAGAAACATTTTTCTTATATAATTACTTGCATGATGCAGTAAATTTACTGATTTGATTAGCTTTGTATACAAAGATGTCACGACTTAAAAATATATATTTTCTTTTCTTTGTACTGCTGTATTTCATTGCAGGCTGCAACACGGGAAAAATATTATACGACTTTGGAGATGAAGTGGCTTCCTGGCAGCTTGACAATTATTTTGATCTGACCACTCAGCAGGAAGAATGGATTGAAGAGCGCATGAGGCTGCATCTTGAGTGGCATCGTAAGGAAGAATTACCCCGTTACAGGAACTTTTTGATTGAAGTGCAGAATAGGGCGGGAGACGGTCTGACAATGAGTGAACTGGATGAAGGCTACGCCAGGCTGGATCAGAAAAGGGTTCGCACACTGGAACGCTTGCTTCCTGACACTGCATCATTTCTTGCAGGTGTAAGTCCGGAGCAGATCAATACTCTTGAAAAAAAGATGATTGAAGAAAATCAAGAAATGGAGGAAGACCTGGAATCACCGGAAAAGCTTTTCAGGAAGAGACGGGAAAGGTTCTGGGAGCAAATGGAAGACTGGTTCGGAGATTTCAGTAAAGATCAACAGGACAAGATAAATCGACTGCACACAGAATGGTTCTCAGGTTCATCCAATCCCCTGGCAGCCAGAATAGAACGTCGCCGTAAATCACAGCTGCAGTTTCTGGCGCAGCTGCGTTCTTCTCCTGACAAGGCAGAACTTGAAAACTGGCTGCGGCGGTCAGTAATTAACTGGGCAGGAGAGACTGATTCTGCGAAGCAGGCTAGAATACTGCGTAATAAAAAAAGGATTTTACAGGTTGATAAACTTTTAACGCCTGAGCAGCGCATGCATGCGGTCAGAGAATTGGATGAATGGATTGAAATTCTTGATAGAATAATTATGGATAACTAATATGTACTACCGTGCAGATAGTCTAATCGAATCTTGAAATTAAGAAGATATTGAGGTCTAATGATACTCTTTAAAACCAACATCCTATCAAAAAAACTATGAGCGAAATGTTATTCACTTCAGAAAGCGTTACGGAAGGCCACCCGGACAAAATGTCTGATCAAATATCAGATGCCATACTTGACGCATTACTTGAGCAGGACTCTTCAAGCAGAGTAGCCTGCGAAACACTGGTTACAACCGGCATGGTTGTTGTGGCAGGGGAAGTTACCTCAAAAGCCTTGGTTGACATGCAGAAAGTTGTACGAAATACCATAGAAGAAATCGGTTATATTGACTCCAACATGGGATTTGATTTCAACACCTGCGCTGTGTTGATCAGCCTTGATAAGCAGTCGCCTAACATTGCTCAGGGAGTAAACGAAGGGGAAGGGGCGCACACCGAACAGGGTGCTGGAGACCAGGGATTAATGTTTGGTTATGCCTGCGAGGAGACTCCTGAATTAATGCCTCTACCTATTCAGCTGGCACACAGGCTTACCGAACGCCTTACCGAAGTACGCAAGAGCGGGACACTGGAATACCTTCGTCCGGATGGAAAATCTCAGGTAACAGTTCGCTATGTTGATGGTGAACCTAAATCCATTGAAGCTGTGGTCATCAGCACACAGCATTCGGAGGATGTAAGCCAGGAGAAGCTGCATGAAGACATTATCAGCAATGTTATCAATGAGGTTATTCCCTCCAAATACTTGAATGGTTCTCCAAAATTTCATATCAATCCAACCGGGCTTTTTGTGATCGGCGGTCCGCAGGGAGATTGCGGACTGACAGGTCGAAAAATAATTGTTGATACTTACGGCGGTATGGGAAGACATGGCGGTGGAGCATTTTCCGGTAAAGATCCATCAAAGGTTGACCGATCTGCCGCGTATGCAGCACGTCACGTGGCAAAAAATGTGGTTGCGGCAGGATTGGCATCACGCTGTGAGGTACAGCTGGCTTATGCCATTGGAGTAGCGGAACCAGTCTCTGTCTCTGTGGATACCTTCGGCACAGGCAAAATTGAAGAAGCAAAAATCATAAATTTGATTCGCGATAATTTTGAACTTAAGCCTGCAGGGCTGATCAACTATCTCAAACTGCTGCGGCCAATCTACCGTAAAACATCTGCGTATGGACACTTCGGAAGGGAGGTTCCGGAATTTACCTGGGAAGCAACTGACAAGGCTGATCAGCTCAGAACACAGGCAGGATTGTAAAAAATGCTTAGTCAGGAGATTACGATCGTCAATCGTCTGGGGCTGCATGCTAGAGCCGCGGCACAGCTTGTGCGCATGGCAAATGAATATCCTTGTGATATTCACCTTGATAAAGACGGTCAAGTCTCCAATGCCAAATCCGTGATGGAGGTTCTGATGCTTGGTGCGACAGCTGGAACTTCCATAAAAGTTAGTGCTGACGGTGAAAAAGAGGACGAAGCCCTCAAGGCAATTGTAGCCCTTTTTGACGCTCGTTTTCACGAATTGGAATGACGGAATCAATAAGCGGATCAACTGAAATTTACGGATTAATCGGCGATCCGGTGGAACATTCATTTTCCCCACCCATGATGAATGCCGCTTTTTCTTCTATGAATTTGGATGCTCGTTATCTGGCTTTTCAGGTGAAAGCAGAAGAGGTTTCTGAAGCGATTGCAGGAATCCGGGCCTTGAATGTTGCAGGAGTAAATGTCACCGTTCCGCATAAAAGCTCAGTCATACCCTACCTGGATGAAGTAACTCCACTCGCCAAAAAAATCGGAGCTGTCAACACAATCAGCAATGTTAAGGGACATCTGACAGGTACAAATACGGATTTTTCCGGATTTATACGTTCACTGAAAACATTAAATTTTTCTCCAAAAAACAAAACAATTGCCCTTCTTGGCTCAGGTGGTTCTGCACGGGCATTGCTGGCGGGTCTTGCAGATGCAGGTGCGTTACGTGTAATCGTACATAATAGAACTGCTGAACGTGCTGAAAAATTAGTGACAGAATTCTCACAATATTTTCCACAGACAAAACTCGAAGCAGTGTCATTGCAGACCATACACGAAACACCTCTGGATTTGCTGGTGAATACCACCACTGTTGGCATGTTTTCATCTGACCTCCCGGTTGACTTAACTGAAAGCCGGAAAATAAATCTTCTGGCAGATATAATTTACAGTCCCAGACAAACTTCTCTTCTGAAGCAGGCTGAGGAACTGGGAATTACTGCTGTCAATGGAATCGGTATGCTGCTTTACCAGGGTTGTGACGCATTCACTTTCTGGACCGGGAAACAGGCTCCTGAAGAAGTGATGCGGAATCAGCTGCTAAGTTTAATTGAGTGATTTGAACGCTTGTTTCCATGCAGATCCCATTTGAATTTGATCCCCCCAAAAAAGATGAAGACTCCTCTTTAAAATCTAAAGAATCCGATCTTCCTGATTCAGAAGATACCATTTCTTTGCAGGCAAAGAAACCGCTCACAGTCACTCAGCTGACTAGACAGATTACCCTGTTGTTGGAGGGTGAGTTTCGTTCACTGGCAGTTGAGGGAGAACTTTCAAACGTCAAAAAGGCTGCTTCAGGACATTGGTATTTCAGTCTGAAGGATGACCAGTCACAGATACGCTGCGCAATGTTTCGAAATATTGCAGATAACCTGCGCTTTGATCCTGAAGATGGTTTGGAAGTCGTGGTTCGGGGACACCTGACTGTTTATCAGCAGCGAGGTGACTATCAAATCAAGGTTTCTTATATGGAGCCCAAAGGTTTGGGAGCTCTCCAACTGGCATACGAACAGCTGAAATCAAGACTTGAAGCAGAAGGTTTGTTTGATCAGCAGTACAAGCGGGCACTTCCATTTTTGCCTCGTAGAATTGGTATTGTTACATCACCTAAGGGTGCGGTGATTCATGATATGCTGACAGTACTGGAGCGTCGCTTTCCCGGGATTCCTGTTTTGCTGTTTCCTTCCCAGGTGCAGGGAAATTCTGCGCCAAAGATGCTGGTGGAAGGAATCCGGCATTTAAACACTCTTCGTGATTCACAACAGATTGACGTTTTGATTGTGGGCAGAGGGGGCGGTTCAATTGAAGATTTATGGGCTTTCAATGATGAACAGCTGGCAAGAGCTATTTTTTCATCAGAGATTCCTGTTATCTCCGCGGTGGGGCACGAAACTGATTTTACTATCGCTGATTTTGTCAGTGATGTACGGGCGCCAACACCATCAGCAGCGATGGAAATAGCTGTTCCCAATAAAATGGATTTGAAGCACACTTTGAGTCAAAAAGAGGAGCAGCTTCATCACATCATACTTAATCAGCTGGAACGGCTGAATGAATATGTTGAAGCAATGCGCCAGAGACTGGCTTCACCTGCCGCCGTTGTTCAGCAGTATGTCCAGCAGGTGGATGACCTGGATTCACTGCTTCGTGAAAGAACCAGGAATCTGATGGAAAATTTTCACAGTCGCATTACCAGCGTTTCTGAAAAACTTTTGCTGCTCAATCCGGGACGTGAACTGGCTGCACAAAAACACGGAGTTGAGCTACTGCACGGCCGTTTAACGCGCTCCATCAGGCATTTACAAGAAAAGCTGGAAGATTCAGTAAAGCTGCAGACTGATTTACTTGACAGCCTAAGCCCGCTTTCAGTGCTTCATCGGGGCTACAGTGTTGCGATGGATAAATCTGGTAATTTACTGCGTTCAGTCAAGGATGTACAGACTGGAGAAGAATTGCAGGTGCGCCTTGAAGATGGTACGCTTCAAACAAAAGTTACATCAGTCAAACCTCAACAATAAACAGGAGTTTCAATAAATGGAAATAGTTACCATTCCCTGCCTGCAGGACAATTTTGCTTATTTGCTGATATGCCCAAAAACAGGAGAAGCAGGTGTAGTAGACCCCTCTGAAGCTGATCCTGTTAGAAAAGAAATAAAACGCCAGAATGTTAAATTGACAGCCATTCTGAATACACATCACCATTGGGATCATGTGGGAGGGAATAAGGAATTGAAGGCTGATTATTCGGAATTGAAAATATACGGTCACGCTTCCGACAGGGGGAGAATTCCAGAGCAGACTGAGTTCCTGGAAGATGGAGACCAGGTGCTATTTGGAGAACAGTCCGGATCATTTTTACACAACCCCGGACATACCTCAGGTGCCATTACTTATTTGTTCGGAAAAACCGCTTTTACAGGAGACACTCTGTTCGCAGCAGGCTGCGGACGGCTTTTTGAAGGGACGCCGGAACAAATGCATGATTCACTTAACAACCGCATTGGTCAGCTTCCGGACCAGACAGAGCTGTATTTCGGACATGAATATACTGAAAACAATCTTCGTTTTGCTTTAAGTGTTGAGTCCGGCAACACGGAAATAAATAAGAAGCTGGCTGATGTCAAGGTTCTTCGTTCTTCCGGAAAATTTTCCACTCCTACAACAATTGCCGAGGAAAAACAGACAAATCCTTTTTTGCGATGCACCTCGGTTGAAATTAAGGACACTGTTAAATCCAGGGATCCAGACAATGATCTCACCGAAAAGGAAGTATTTCGGATGTTACGTGAACTGAAAGATGTTTTTTAACTAATGCACAAACTTGATCTCACGGAAAAACATGCCTTGAGTGTTACCTGGCTGGGATTGATAGCCAATCTTTTGCTGGCAATCGCCAAGGGTTTCGTTGGTACCATCGCTCATTCATCTGCCTTAATTGCTGATGCAGGTCATTCTGTTTCTGACTTGCTTTCAGATCTGGTCACGCTGTGGGCGGTGCGCATGGCCGGAATCCCAAAAGATGAAAATCATCCTTACGGACATGGGAAATTTGAAACAGTCGGCTCCTTCGTTGTGGCGCTTATGCTGCTTTTTACCGGGATTGGTGTGGCATGGCATGTTCTGAATAAAATGGACTCGCCGGAGGTGCCTGGAACGGCGGCGCTTTGGATGGCCGCAGTCGCCATTGCTGTCAAGGAAGCACTGTTTCATCTCACGCGAATGGTCAGCAGACGCAGCGGAAGTCGGGTATTACTGGCAAACGCATGGCATCATCGATCAGATGCTATTTCTTCAGTGGCCGCACTTGTGGGTATAGCAGGTGCGCAATGGGGAATTCCCATGATGGATCCAATAGCCGGAGTGCTGGTGGCAGGCCTTATTGTAAAAGCAGGAATTGATATTGGTTACGGAAGTCTGCGGGAACTTACAGATGAAACACCGGAAGAAGAAGTCATAAGT
Source organism: uncultured Pseudomonadota bacterium (assembly GCA_913052275.1). GTDB lineage: Bacteria > SAR324 > SAR324 > SAR324 > NAC60-12 > Arctic96AD-7. Next base: position 12,901 of record CAJXDX010000037.1, read on the forward strand.
GAACTGAATAAAATCCTGGCTGATGTTGAAGGGGTTGACCATTATCATGAAATGCGCGCACGCAGGATGGGGCCTCACTTGCTGGTTGATCTGCATATTGAAGTGGACAGCATGATGAGTATTTCTGCCGCACATCAGGTGGCTGAAAGGGTTCGATTACGCATCCTTGAGAAGATTCCTGCTGTCAATGAGGTACTGGTGCATGTGGACGCCGAGGATGATTTTGTGGAGGAAGAAGGAGGTGATGCTTCCAGGGATATTGTTCTGATGCGTCCGCAAAGCGAAATAGAGGCTGATGTCAAAAAAGTTCTCAATGAAATTCCTGAGATTATTGGCATAACTCATATTTACTGCCACTATCTGAATCAGCAGCTGAGTGT
>CAJXDX010000038.1 GCA_913052275.1 uncultured Pseudomonadota bacterium
TCGAATCTGCGGTTGTTGTAACAAGGGGAGGAATTAGTAATCTGGAAAAGCGTTTAGAAAAGCGCACAGTAACTTCTGGATGCGGACAAGGTACTGTATTTGGTGATATGATGGAAGATTTGGATAAGATCAAATTGAATTCTCCAGCTTTGCGTCAATCATCATTTTACAGACTTTTGAAAAATATCCGTGAATACAATGAAGTTTATAAAAAATCAGGTGCTGTTCATGGATGTGCTTTGTGCAAAGATGAAAAAATTGAGATATTCATTGAAGATGTCGGAAGACACAATGCAGCTGACGCAATTGCCGGATATATGCTTTTGGAACAGATTGACGGTTCTGATAAGTTGTTTTATACAACCGGACGACTGACTTCAGAAATGGTGATCAAAGTTGCCCAGATGGGAATACCCGTATTATTTTCACGTGCGGGAATCACAAAAATGGGTCTTGAACTCTCTCAAAAACTGGGGGTTACTACAATTTCCAGAGCAGCGGGCAAACACTTTTTGGTTTACAATGGTGCAGAAACAGTGATTTATGACGCAAAACCTTCAGAAAAAACCGATTCGCGCTTCCATTCTTCGGAAAGTAGTGAAGAATCATCAGTGCATGAACGTAGACGCGGGGCTGAATTAAGCACATGAGTAAAAATTCGTGGAATCCTGGATTTTTGCCGGAAGCAGTCTGCAGAAAATTTTTTCAAAACAGTTGAATATTAAGTGAATTTCACTTTTTTAAAAACCGTTCCATGATGAATTCCGCAATTTCATCAATTTTATTTAAATCCAAAACCGGAAGTTGAATTTTTTCGACTGGAGGTTCATCAGTAGCTATAGCAACTACACCACTGACATTCGGAAATAAAAAGGGCTTTCCCAAACTCGGTCTGTGCAGTTCAATCTTTGCAAGCGGTTCATGCTTGAATCCCTCAACCAATACTAAATCAAGGTCCTTTAGGGATAAATGAGGCAACAGTTCCTCCAGTGAGTGCTTTTTTCGTCTTTCCGGCGACTCATGCACCAGGGCCCATCGTTTTGTTGAAGCTACCATCATTTCACAGGCACCTGCCTTGCGCAGTTCGTAGCTGTCTTTTCCCGGCTGGTCGATGTCAAATAAGTGATGTGCGTGTTTGACCAATCCAATTTTCAAACCGCTATCTCCTAAAACAGGAATCAACTTAGTCAGAAGGGTTGTTTTACCTGTTCCGCTGTAAGCGCAAAATCCAAGCAGTGGGGGAAATTGCTGAATCATTTTGTGTTGTTAAATAATGAGTATCCGTGGAGAAAAACTCTATCAGATATTCAAACTGAACAGAAAAAATCATTAATCCAGTTTGCCGTCTGAAAGACTAAAATGAATGTCGATTAGGCCATCAATAATATTCGTATCATGACTTGTTATAACTATTGACATGCCTTCAGATTTCATGCGTTTTAATAAATCACAAGCCTGTTCCCGTGATTCAATGTCCATATTGGCCATAGGTTCATCAAGCAATAGAACTTTCGGCTTTAATATCCAGGCCCTGGTAAAGGCAACTCGTTGCTGAACTCCTCCGGATAAGGTTTTTGCCTGTTGTTTTGCCACATCGGCCAGTCCGGCCCATTCAAGGGCTTCTTTCACGGATTCACGGAGTTGTTTGCGATTTAAATGAGTGAAGCGTAAGCCATAAGAAACATTCGATTCAACTGTACCGCTTAACAAATATGGCTGCTGGTGCAGGTAAATAATTTCTCTACGAATGCTCCGAATTGCGCTTTTCCAGCTGTGAGATTTACCAGAAAATTCAATTTCTGCACGAGAAGGAGTTTCAAGTCCGGCTATTATCTTAAGTAAGGTAGTTTTTCCAGAACCATTATTTCCGGACAGTAAAATACATTTTCCAGGATATAAAGATATATCTACATTCCTAAGAATGTTCGTTTCGGCAAAGGTTTTTTCTATCCCGCGAAAAACCAGCAGAGGTTCACTCATGTGCTCATTTCCTGTTTGCCCTGTACATAAGTCAGGAAAGTCGTTAACACGAACGCCAGCACCAATAAAACTATCCCGAGTGCTATTCCCTGTGCAAACTCTCCTTTACTGGTTTCCAATGCTATTGCAGTAGTAATATTTCGGGTATAACCCAGGATATTACCTCCTACCATCATAGAAATACCCACCTCAGAAATAATTCTGCCAAAACCTGTGAGTACAGCAGCAAGTAATCCAAATCGGACTTCATATAAAACTGTCAGAATGGTAAACCACCACGGCGCGCCTAAGGTTATGGCAGTTTCTCGAACACGACGGTCTGCCGCATTAATGGTGGCATAGCCTAAAGCCACCAGAATGGGGAAGCAAAGAAGAATCTGGCCTATAACCATTGCAGTTTGGGAAAATAATAACCTTAAATCCCCAAATGGCCCCTGCCTTGTGAGCATGACATACAGAAATAATCCAATTACAACAGTAGGTACAGAAAGCAGTGAATTAAAGACCGCCAGAATGATTCTGATTCCAGGGAAATTACCATTCACCAGTGAATATGCAACCAGCATTGCAGGAGGGGTGGTCAGGATAATTGCTTTGAGAGAAACCGAAAACGAAAGCATAACTATAGACCATAGCTCTGGATCTCCTGTTACCAGCAAATGTAATGCTTTTTGAGTAGTAAACAGCATTCCTTCCATTTCAATTATTTACTGCAACAGGTGTGAACAGTAACTGACCTTTTATTCGAAAATTACCGATTTTTTCCTGCCCTTCAACTGATGTGATCCACGCAATCAGGGACATTGCACCCAAATAATTTATGCCTGGATATCGAGCAGGATTAACAGCAATGATGCTGTATGGGTTATGCAATTCCGTATCTCCTTCGGCCAGTAATTTTAAGGAAAGTTTTGATTTGAAAGCCAGCCAGGTGCCCCTGTCAGAGATAGTGTAGGCATTTAATTCATCTGCTATCTGCAGAACACGGCCCATACCAAGACCTGCTTCCCGATACCATGATTTGTGCGGTTTCAATCCTGCTTTTTCCCATAAAAAAAGTTCCTTTTTGTGGGTTCCGGAATCATCACCTCTTGATATGAAAATATGTTTTCCAATGACAATTTTTTTGAGCGTATTTATCGCATCCCGCTGACCCATAACCCCTGCAGGATCAGACTCAGGTCCAACAAAGACAAAATCATTAAACATCACAGTTCGTCTGTTTACGCCAAATCCTGCCTCCACAAAACGTTTTTCTGCTGCAGGTTCATGAACCAGCAGCACATCCACATTTCCATCCTGTCCCATGCGCAGTGCCTGTCCTGTACCAGCACTGATCACAAGCAGCTCATTCCCGGTTTTTTTTTCAAAATAAGGCAATAGCTCTCTGATGAGACCGGAGTTATCAGTACTTGTAGTGGTTACCAGACGAACTGGTTCAGCAAGATTACTTCCTGCACTTAAAATATATAATATAACTGCAACTATATATTTTTTATGAATCATAAAGCCAGACCTGTACTTCATCTCCCTCTGCGAATCCTTCTGAATCTTCTTCCGTAAGCAAAAAAGCGTCTGCCTGAGTTGTAGAAGAGAGGATTGACGCACCTCCTGACGCAATCACAAAAGCAAGTTCATTTTCTATACGCAGACGTACATATTCAATCCTGCCAATTTCTGAAGAAATTTTCGTGGCTAGTTTTACGTTTTTATTCCTGTAAGGCCACTCATCAGAATGACCGCCCATCATGCACAAAGAACGTCTCACAAAATAGTCATATGCAGATAAGCAAGAAACCGGATTACCAGGAAGCAAAAATATGTTTTTCCCGTTAATTAAACCAAATCCTGTTGGAGCTGCAGGCCGCATTGGAATTCCGTGTGCCAGTAACTCTCCAAGCTCATCAACCAACATCGGCCCATGATCTTCAATCCCCACCGATGTACCTCCGGTCATGCAGACCAGATCAGCATCTGTCTTACTTAAATGCTGTTGAAGTAAATCCCTATCATCCGGAACATGATGTACTTTAGCCAAAAGCCCTCCATCACGCTTTATTAATGGCGCCAGCATTACCGAATTGGAATCAACAATTTGAACTCCGCAGGGCTGTTCTCCGGGCTTTAACAGTTCATTCCCGGTAATCAGTAATTCTACTTCCGGTTTGCGCACTACTTTTATATTTGTCAATCCAACACTGGCTAAAACGGCAATATCCTGTGGGCGCAGGCATCTTCCCTGCCGAAGTAATGTTTGGTTCTTTTTGATATCTTCACCAACTTTTCCTACATGTTTTCCGGGAGGAACTGCTTCCAGGACTTGAATATTATCATTTGAAAATTCAGCATTTTCTGCCATGAGTACAGCATTTGCTCCACTGGGAACAGGAGCACCTGTCATGATGCTTATAGCTTCACCTGGTTTTAAAACACCTTTATAGCTCTCCCCTGGTGTGACTTGACCTACAACCTTAAACATCAGCGGATTATATGATGTTGCTCCAAATGTGGCTTCTGCATTAAGCGCATAACCATCCATTGCTGAGCGGTCAAAGTCAGGTACATTTGCTGGAGAAAGTATATCCTCAGCCAATATCCTGCCGCTTGCTTCAACAGTCTGGATAACTTCAGACGGCAGCAAATGCGAGTGCTTTTTGACTAAAGAAAGCAAAGTATTTACCGGAGTGCGCTTGAGAAAACCCCGCATGCGGACATCGGATTTTTGCATCTTCATTTACCTGGATTCATACAAGTCCCTGTTTTTAAATGCAGCTTGCAATCTAATCTCTGAGAATCTGTTCCAGTCTCAATTAAAAAGCAAAGGATGCTTCCATATCCAAACTCCCAGTGCAAATTTAATAGGATAGCACACTATGAATAAGAAATGTTTTGTAGAATAATTGGGAGAAAAAACCTTGTACAGTTGAAGCTGTATTTTTCAGCCAACTGCCATAAGCGGGATTTAGAAGAATTTAGTTAAATAGTAAGTTTTTGTTCAGGAATCTGATTTATTGTCAGGAACTGCTTCAAATAAAGGCCCTTTCCATTCCTTTTTGCTGCCGTAACGTTTTCGGGCAGCCTGCAGCGATTCTATCTTTTCTGGTCCACGGTCATGGAAGAGTTGTTTTTCGAGTTCAAGGAATCCCCTCAGCAATTTACCGGCTCCTTTGTAAAATTCCGCATGCGGGGCTGATTCGATTTCCTGGGCACATGTGGGGCCCCAAACAAGAAGGTGTTTTTTTAAAAAATTGGCTTGCAGATCAAGCCACTGTTCTTCTGTTTCAGAATCTTCAGAGCTTGTCTGTTTGCTGATCATCCAGTTCATAATTTCAAGTTCAAATCCAAGCGTGTCTTCCGGCTCAGGGAGTTGTCCTTCTTTTTTTTCAAGTCCAACCTCCTTCATAAACCCCCTGACTGCAGCAAGGGGAGCTTGAAACACTCTTCCAGATAGATAATAGGATTCATACGGGAGAATATCAGGTTGGTGTGGTCCAAGGAACAATTGCACGAACTCATATTCAACTTCGTCAGCGCCTTTTTTTTCAAGGTAAAGCCTGATATCCTTCCATCCTTCGGACATCAATGGCGATGACTGTGCTGATCCTTTCTCGCGTTCTGCAATTCCACCCAAAAGGGACAGCAGAAACTCCGAATCAGGCTCTTTCCAGAACAGTTTAACAAACATGCCATAATACTTTTGGCGCAGATTTGCTAACTCCCTGTCTCCTTTCATAGCTTTTACTGTTTAGATGTCTTCTTCAATTTCTCCTCCGGCTTCAAACAGAAGATGATTCATCTGTCTTGCAATGAACTCCTTATATTCATGACTGTCTTCCAGTAAAGAGTCCGGCTGCTGCTTTCTTAGTTCACGTTCCTCCAAAACAGCGCCACGCACAGCATTTTCTATCTTAGAGTACAAATGCTCATGATTATCATGCACCGTTTCAATTACTACATCCTGCCACCAGCGCTGCCATATCTCGCGATACGGACCTTTTACAAAAAATTCAGAAGAGGATTTTACAGCCTCTTTTTGATCAACCTCAGCACCTGCCTTCAAACCTTGCACTTCATTCCATTTTTGCAGGGACTGGTCTCTCACAAATGCGTCAAGTGCGGCATCCATGAACTCCTTGTTCTTGCTCTTACCACGTTTCTTCGACCTTTTTTCCCTTCGCATTTCTTTCATCTTAAGGTTCCCATCCTTTTTCAACTTCCATCATAGCTTCCACTGTGCGACAGTCTGGACACATTCTGAGAATATTCTTACGATTTCCAGAAAATGTTGACTGAAGAGATTCAACCCCTAATACCTTGGACTCAATTGCCTCCAGTGCCCTGCGGTTTATGTAAGGTTTTTTGCATTGAGTGCAGGCAACCATCTCATCCTCTGCGACTTTTCTATAGTCCAGTGAGATTTTGTCAAGATGCAATTCTCCCTTGAGGGTGATAACTTTTTCAGGACAGAGCTGTTCACACAGTCCGCATCCCACACAGTTAATATGCTTAAAATGCAGGCTGTTATTCTCCTCTTCAAACTTAAACGCATTAGTTGGGCATACGTTGGCGCAGGAGCGGCATAGTGTACAGCCTGATTCATTGACTTCAGCATATGCAAATGGTAATTCCTGTGTTATGTCAACACTTCCCGGTTCATTGCAGGTTTGTTCAATTAAATCCTTAATAACGTCTGTTAGGATTTCACGATTCCCGGTTTGGCTGGGTGTAGTCCATCGAGCTGCAAGTGAAGGTTCACTTAATTTTGAGACAAATTGATTGACGGTATCAACCGCCTTCTCTTCCATGCCTTCCTGGGCAGTCATTATCCCAACCCTTTCCTGTCCCAGATCAAAATGCTTTAGAATCAACTGCGTGAATTCATATTTTTGATAGAGCAGTTCACGTTCACCGTTAGGACAATTCTCGCATCCAAGTAGTCCTACGCCTGCTGCCCCAAGTGAAAGCGCCGCAAGCATATTTGATTCAGAAACATAACGCAGGCATGGTACTTCGATAGGTAACACTGCTGGTGAATAGAAATAAGGAATTTCCCCTGCGGTTTGCAGAACCTTGCGGCCCATTTCTTCACAGTGGAATAGTATTACAGGAGGATCATTTGTAGCATGTTCTTCTTTTGAAGAAGTGAGCATATCCGAAATTCGTGCGTATATTTCTTGAGGTGCTGGTTCAGTAAATCGTAGAGCCGAGGTGGGACAGGCAGACACACATGCTCCACAGCCTTCGCAGGTCAGGTGATCAACATTGATGCGTAAAGAATTTTCAGTCTGTCTGGAAATCGCGTCATATGGACAAAATGTAATGCAGCGTCCACAAGTTTCGATCCCTTTGTCCCCGCCAGCGCAAATATCCTGATTATAAACAACATGTTCAGGTTTGTGGAAGTAGCCAACCAGGTCACTTATCTGACTTGCAGTTTCTTCCAGAATCTCATCATCTACACTGGAAACTAAATGAACTCCCGTCCTCCTTATGATGCCTTCAGGTGGTGTTTTTGCCAAAACAACAAGCTGGTCAGCTTTGATTTCATATCGCTTTTGTGACCGACCGTCAGACAATGGTTCAGGTTCAAGAGTAATACGCAGATTACCCAGGCGCCCTTCTACTGAAACCAGCGAAACTCGCTGGTCGGAAAGTGGTGAATTGTCCATACCTTCAGTTTCCGGAGAAATACAAAAAGTCAAACCACCTTGTCCTTCAGCAACTAAGTCTCCCAACTTGCCCGCCATTTTCATTCCTTCTGCAAACTCAGTATATATTACGATTTTATTCCCAACCCTCAGAGGATTAATCGGCACTTTATTATGTGTTCTGATGCTGGCTGCACGGATTTCGGCATTAATTAATTTCAATGCCTTGAGGTGTGACTTTTCAGTGTCTGAGTGGGGGGCAAAACATTTACCCTTTAGATCCAGGAAGTGAAGTGTTTTCCCTGCCAAGGCTTGCTCAAAAACTGCCGGCTCGGCACAGCATCCAACGAGGACATGCTCAATGTTCTGCTGTTCAGCATCTTTTGCAAAGGTATGGATTTCTTCTTCAGGGTTAGTTGCAACTTTCACCAGAGGAACTGGTGCACCAATTATTTTCTGGTCAACATTTACAGTTGAACGGCAGTCACAGAGAAATGCCCCCCAATTCTTGGATTGCATCAAATCCTCCTATTACAATCGCAGGTTAGTTTGATCATTTTTAATGGAAGGTATTTTAGATTACATGAAAGGCAAGTGGCAATTCAAACCTGTGGAATCAACTTTCTACAAATGGTATTACCAGGGATTGAAACCTCCTTTTCCATCCCCTCTATAAAAGAGCAATGAATGCGAACTGGCAGATACCATTGCCAGGTCAATTATACCATCACCGTCAAAATCTCCATTTGCTATAGCGATTCCATCGTTGCCTGTATATATGGAAGAAGTATTTTCAAAATCACCATTTCCTTTTCCCAGGAAAATGGCAATACCACCCGATGTTCTGTTAGAGACTGCTAGATCTAAATTGCCATCATTGTTGAAATCGCCGCTGGTCAGTCCATGCGGATTTACTCCTGTTTCATGTCTTGCCTGCATTTTAAAGTTTCCAAGTCCGTCTCCTGTGTACACTTCTATGGACTCCTCTCCTGCGACTACAACAGCAAGATCCAAATTCCCGTCTCCATTGAAATCTCCATATGCCCGGTAGTGTGGAAATCGTCCTGTTTTTACAATATTTGCCTCCATGAATTTACCATCACCTTTTGCAAGCATGATTGATAACGTATGTGACCCCAAACTTCCCACAACCAGATCAGGAATCCCATCCTTATTCAGGTCGACTCCATCCATTATGTGCGGACCTCGTTCCACATCAATGGTATATGACTTTTTGGGCAGGCCTGTATAATCATTGGTTAAGATTAATACTTTGGATAGTGCAGCCTGAGCTACAGCCAAATCAGCAATTCCGTCCTTGTTAAAATCCCCTGCGACAACGCAGGAAGGGCCATGGATATCCTCAATATCCCTGCGTCCATCAAAATCTCCTTTTCCATCTCCATAATATAAACTCAAGCTGCCTGCCCCAGTGTTAGTTGTGACCAAATCTAGATGTCCATCCTGGTTCAGATCCGTACTTGAAACCCAGGTCGGTCCTTCTCCAACATGCAGGTGATGGTTGGTAATAATCCCTCCTGCACCGTCTGCAAGCAGAACGGTTAGTGTTTGTGAAGCTGATGCAGGAATTGCAAAATCGGTGTTTCTATCATTATTAAAATCTCCAAGCGTAATCGCGTGCGGGAAAAATCCGCCGATACGCTGATTCCCTGAACTATTTCCAACAACCTGCTGGTGGGCGAGTAAAATGGATTCTCGCCAACTATGCATATCAAAATATTTTGATGTATTAAAAAAATATTTAAAAGGATTGTTAGCTTCAGCTCCTTTATATACGACTGGCTGAAGTAATGAAGAAAATTGTCTAAATCTATGCCATTCAGGAAGTGGTGAATAAACAAGATGCTTCACCTGACCGGATTCATGAATCTCTAACAATGCACCTTCTTCCTGAGTTTTCTGATTTAATGCGCGGAGATATGAGATCAGGTGTTGAATTTCCTGATCAGATAAGTTAAATCCGAGTGCAGGCATAAATTCTGATAAACCTACAGCCCTGCCTCCTTCTTTGATCACTGCCTGCAAATATTCATCTGTTCTTTCCGGAATCACTTCCTTCAAATTCGGTACGGGAACAGGTGGTTTGGCAGCTTTTTTTTTCCAGTCCCAGCCTTCTCCAGCTAGACCGTGGCAAAGTACACACATTTCTGTGTAAATTTTTTCGCCCTGCTTTATATCTTCCTGCGATACAGCAGTTGAGGAAAAAGAAAGGAATAGTAACAGGAAAGTGAGTAATCTCTTCAAAGTCTTAATTCAAACTGCGCTAATTCGTGGGGAGGGAAGAAATACTCATTAAAGATCCTTATTATTTCTATCCGCTAATGGGAATTTGAAATAGTGCTGGCGGCATAGTCAGAGGAGCCTTTACGTCACCACCCCAGACAATTACAAACCTAAGAATTGCCCCGCCAACCAGAATTGAGGCAAATTTAAATCCGGAGACCCATTTTGTATATGTTTTGATGAGTGTTGCAAAAATCATTTCAATTAAGCCAATAACCAGCGGGAGAGTCAGTCCTAATCCAATAATTCCCCACCAGAACCAGGGTGAAAGAGCCCCCTGCGTAACATACTGATAGACCAATTCACTGCCGTTAGGGGCTATGAACAGTCCTGAATTATCATCTTTGATTGGGTTTGAAGCAAGATAATCCATAAACATTTGTATCTCAATTAATTCAATAAATATCAAAACCATAATTGCATAGCCAAGTACACTTATAACTTTTGAAGTGTCTTCAGAACCGGTACTTTGAAATGAAACATTCCCGGTAGCAAGCCCCGGTGGTCCACTGACAGACTGCTGGGAAACATTTTGGGTGAATAATGCCTGATACAAAATGTACACAAGCCCTGATCCAGCTAAGCCGGTCAAGACTCCTGAATTTAGAAATAAGTATGGAAGATACTCCATAGACCATAAAGGGACAAACATTGCACCTGACAGCAGCAAGCCTGTGTAAAATGAAACAAATGCCAGTAGAGGCAGTCCGATAACCCCAATAATACGCCTGATAGTTTGATCTACCTTGTAGTGCCACATAGCCGCGTAGGCTACAACCAGAGGAACTGCAAGACCAACCGCCCAGCCACCAATTACCAGCCATGAATTATAATTCTTAAAGAAAAAAGGGAATAATATCCCTCTTTCAGGTTTTCCAAGGTGAAATGCAATGAAGGCCCCGGCCAATGCAAGAACAGGAATACACAAAACAGCCGTGACTTTGGAAAAATTTTCGAATTGCTTTAACTTAATTCCAAGTAGATCTGCTGCCACAGCAACAACAAACAAACCGCCGCTTAATCCTCCAAAAAAAAGATACATGGGGACGAACATATCATTGCCCCACTTAGAGTTCATCAGGATGATCGATTCCATTTGATTTCTCCTAAATATGGTCCCCTATCTAGTAAGGAACGGTGTTGATTGTGATAAATATGAAATTGAAAGTTGTAAACAGGCTGGCTGGACCGAATGACATGGTCTGGACTTCCTCCATTTAAAATCAGGCAAGGCCTGACTGGAAAGCCCGGGAAGGATAAGGAAATTAATAGAAACTTCCATTTGTTTTAGATAAAGTCCCGCAACAACTAGCACCAATCAGCACAGCCTCACACCGGATAACTGTATCCGGTGTGAAAAACTGTACTTTTAAGAGCAAATTTCAGACCACTTGGCCTAATTGTTGGGATAAGCAGTCCCCCATCCCCAGCTTCCGGCTGCGGAACCCCTTGCAGCGGAACGAGCACGAACAACGTTTGACACTTCTTCTGCATCACCGGCCACCAAAGCTTTTGTAGAACATACCGAAGCACACATGGGAAGCTTACCTTCAGCTATCCGGTTGGAACCATATAGCTCCTGCTCAGTTGCTGAGAAAGGTTCTTCAGGTCCACCCGCACAGTATGTGCACTTGTCCATTACACCACGCTTGCCATAAGGTGAACCTTTAGGGAACTGTGGTGCGCCAAATGGACACGCATACAGGCAGTAGCCGCAACCTATGCATGTGTCCTTATTGACGTGGACAATTCCATCTGCCCTGTGAAACAAAGCGTCCACCGGACAAACGGATACACACGGCGCATTAGAGCAGTGCATACACGGAACTGCTACGTTGGTTTCTCCAGGTTGTCCTTCGTTAACTGTAACCACCCTGATTCGGGCGATCCCCGAAGGAACATTATTCTCATTTTTACATGCTACTTCACAACCACCGCACTCAATGCAGCGTTTTGTGTCAACATAGAATTTCATCCTTGCCGGAGCATGTTTCCCTTCTGGTCCAGAGGCTGAACGGGCAGGGATGGTAATATTTGTTGTTGCCATTTTCCTTCTCCGATATCAGGCCTTCATTATTCTGCAAAGACCAGTTTTTGTTTCTTGCATCTGAGTGATGCGGTCATAACCATAGTTCATTACCGTATTTGCAGACTCTCCCATTCCATAAGGGATATACCCTTCAGGATATTTGTCTGACAGGTCCTTTCCGTTTAAGACACCGCCCCAATGGAAAGGAAGGTAAACCATGTCCGGACTTACCCTTCTAGTAACCTTTGCCTTAACTTTGATACGGCTTGGCTCTGAATCAGTATCCTCAGGAGATTCAACCCAAATCCAGTCGCCATGCTTGATGCGACTATCATTTGCTAGGCGAGGATGTATTTCTGCGTACATTTCAGGCTGCAATTCTACGAGCCACCAGCAATTACGCTCACTGTTTCCACCTCCTTCAAATTCAACCTGCCTGCCTGAAGAAAGAATGAGAGGGTATTTTTTGACCCAATCAGCCTTCTGCAGACTCTTAAAAAGCGTTGGAACGCGATAATGATCCTTTACATCATCGTATGTGACCCAATCCGTAATAAGGTCCGGTCTGGGACTGTGAATAGGTTCACGGTGTTTCGGCACTGGATCATCCTTAAAGGTCCATACATGGAAGCGGGCGCGGCCATTTCCGTATGGAGCCAAACCTTTGGCTATCGCATCTTCAAACACTTTACCGGTTAAATCTGTCTTCCAGTTTTTCATTTCCGCATATCCCTTATTAATGGAACTGGCAACGGGTGCAGACCCCTTCCCGGCAAGCAAGGTTCTGCCATCAGGCGCCTTGGTTCCCCACCTGGCACGGAATCCCATACCTCCTTTTGCCACAGGAATGCTTGTTCGATAAAGGATGTGTGAACCAGGATGTTTTTCTGTCCAGCAAGGCCATGGAAGACCCCATTGCTCACCGTCACAGGGACCTCCTTCTGCGATCTTAGTCTTAAGGTCGAAGGCATGCCCCCATTCCTGTTGACGTTTCATCCGTTCAACAGTTTGACCTGTCATCCCAATGGTACGCATGCCAAGGTTCCACTCTCGAGTGATGT